>JAPUDW010000215.1 GCA_027492915.1 Bacteroidota bacterium
GGGCTAGTTCGCTGGTTAATACCAATACCAACATTTTAAGAAATTGTATTATTTGCACAAATGTGAGATGTGTTCACATTTTGCCAAATTGTATGTGACCCCTATAATCCTGTCAAGAAAGGCTGTGCGCATTAACCAGATGATAAAGATTGTGTTCTTGGTGTTCAAAAAGAACTTTTAGAAAAGGATTATCGCGGCGTGAAAAGTGACATTGTTATTGGGGTCGATAGCAGTACAACAGCCGTTAAAGCGATTGCGTGGGACAAGCGCGGGAAAATAGTTGCTCAGAGCCGCGCCACCTTCGATATGATTTCGCCGCAGCCCAACTGGTACGAGCAGCGCGCGGACGAATGGTGGCTGTCGTTATGTGAGGTGCTGCGTAACCTGACGGCGCAAATCGCGGTTAGTCGTGTAGCAGCGGTTTGTATTACTCATCAGCGCGAGACGTTTGTGCCGGTGGACGAAAACTGCCAACCGATACGCAACGCTATCCTATGGCTGGATGATCGTTCACGCTTACAAGTGGATGAACTCGACCGCAGAGTGGGTAACGATGTCATCCAGGATATTACCGGCAAAGGCCCCTCGACCAAGCAGTCGCTGCCCAAGCTCTTGTGGTTGCAGGAACACGAACCGCAGGTGATGGAACGAGCTTATAAGATACTCGATGTTCATGCCTTTTTGGTTTATAGGCTGACTGACAAGTGGGCGACCAGTACCGCTTGTGCCGACCCGATGGGTTTGATTGACATGCGGCGTGGCGATTGGGCGACCGATTTGCTTACTTCCTTAGGCATCGACACCGATAAATTTGTGCCGATTCAACCGTCGGGGAGCGTATTGGGTGAAGTGACGGATAAAGCCGCCGAGCAGACCGGCTTGCTAGCGGGAATACCTGTTATTGCAGGGGCGGGTGATGGGCAGAGCGCTGGCTTAGGTGCAAACATCACGATACCCGGGAAAGCCTATTTAAACCTCGGCACAGCGGTGGTGTCCGGCGCGTTTTCGGAAACTTATGTGGTCAGTAAGTATTTTCGGACGTTGTGTTCGCCGATTTCGGGCGCGTATGTGCCAGAAGAAGTGCTGGGCGGTGGAACCTTCACCGTAAGCTGGTTTGTCGACCAGTTCGGGCCGGAGGTGGGCAACCTCAAATTGCCGCTTTCCGCCGAGGAATTATTGGAAGTAGCGGCTAGTAAGTTACCACCGGGTTCCTTAGGATTGATGCTTGTGCCCTATTGGAATGGGGTTATGCCGCCGTATTGGGACCCTGCCGCGACGGGTATTACAATCGGTTGGACGGGCGCACACCGCCGCGAGCATTTCTACCGCGCCATTTTGGAAGGCATCGCTTACGAACACCGGCTGGCGATGGAAGGTGTGGCGAAGTCGACCAATCAACCGCTTGATGAATTTATCCTGATGGGAGGCGGTTCCAAGAGTGCGTTGTGGTGCCAGATTGTAGCAGATGTGACCGGTACGAAGGTGACACGCGCCAGCACAACCGAGGCGACCAACCTCGGCGCGGGTATCCTCGCGGCGGCGGCGGTTGGCTGGTACGACAATGTGCGAACGGCAGCGAACGAGATGACCACCACCGAGCGCAGCTTTATGCCGGATGACAAAATCCATAAGATTTATGATCGCCTTTTTAATGAGGTGTATGTAGGATTATTTCCTGCGCTGAAGCAGTCTGTTGACCGACTGACCCAATTAACGTTTGATCAGAATGGTGAATGAGGTGCGAGATGCGTATATCACTGGGTTGTGATGAAGCAGGTTTGCCCTTGATGGATGTCCTCCGGCAGCACTTATTATCCAAGAATATCGAGGTCAAGGATTTTGGGGTGCATTCGCTTGACCCTGTTGATTACCCGGACATCGCGGTAGCTGCGTCTGAGTCGGTAGCTTCGGGCGAGTGTGACCGATCTATACTGGTGTGCGGTACGGGTATAGGCATGTGCATCACGGCAAACAAAGTGCCGGGTATACGGGCAGCTTTGTGCCACGACACCTATTCAGCCGAACGCGCCCGCAAAAGTAACGATGCGCAGGTGATTACGATGGGCGCCCGGGTGATTGGGCCGGAACTGGCAAAAAGTATTATCGATGTGTGGTTGGTTTCAGAGTTTTCGGGTGGGATGTCTGCGCCGAAAGTCGCGAAGATGAACGCGGTTGATGAACGTTACCGCCAGCAGCGAACATCAGCCGAGGATGTTGATTGAGGCAGTAAAAGAAACTCGCTACAATGACTGCTTCTTACGATTTTTTCTGAGCAAATTGAATAGGGGTAGGATGAATTCTGATAGTCGGGAAGATCTTCTAACGCGGGTGGCATCACTCTACTATGAGTACGATTACAGCCAGCAGCAAATCGGCGAGATGCTTAAAATCTCGCGGTCTAATATTTCGCGTTTGCTGAAAGAAGCCAAGCAAAAAGGGTTGGTCGAAATTCGCATCCACAAACGGATTGCAACCGTTCCCCACATCGAACGCGAATTACAAAGGCGATTTGGTTTGCATCATGCAATGGTAGTTGACCAGCATGATGCTGATTATGATACGCGGTTAGCTTCGGCGGGGCAGTTGGCGGCGTGGTATCTAGAAGAGATTATTCGCCCGAATACAGTGCTGGCGATTGCTTGGGGAACCGGTGTTGCGGCAGCGGTCAATGCATTCTCGATTCATCCGGTTCTGCATATCGAAGTGGTGCAGATGTTGGGCAGTGTTGGAAATGTGGTATCGGAGATTGACGGACCGGACTTGGCACGTCGGTTGGCGAACAAACTGGGCGGCCCATATCATTACCTTCATGCACCGTTATTTGTGGATAGTCAGGCGACCCGTGACACATTTTTAGGTCAAGCAATGATCCAACATACGCTGGCACAGGCAAGACGCGCAGACATCGCGATTGTTGGCGTAGGTACGGTCGATTCTGACACATCCAGCTTTTTGCGGGCGGGGCACCTGACCAAGCAGCAGCTTATGGGACTTTCCTCTCAAGGTGTTGTCGGGGAAATCGCGGGACAGTATTTTGACATCGACGGGAACTCGAATTTCGAGATTAACCGTCATGTGATCGCCATGAGTCTTGAGCAAATGAAGCAGATTCCTTATGTGACAGCGGTCGCCTGCGGTTTAGCAAAAACACGGTCAATTGTGGGTGCGCTGCGTGGTGGGCATATCAAAGCACTCGCGACTGATTTGACGACCGCAGAAGCCGTACTCAAAGAGGATACTCAGCGCTAATCGCGGTGGGGCGGGATTAATCTCGCCCCACAGAGTTCGATGTTTATACGATAGGGTAATTTACCCCTCAAACCGAGCTAAGGTGGCATAGGTTTCCTTGAGTGCAGGATATAAGGCGCGGAAGGCCGGATACAACCGCTCGTACTCCGCCGATCCTTGAGTATCCGGCTGAATAGTATCGACGCGCCGGATCATGTTGGCGCACGCAGTTGGGACATTGGCATAGGCTCCCCCGCCTACAGCCGCCAAAATAGCTGCGCCAAAGGCACTACTTTCGCCCGTGTTCACGGTATACAGTGGAATGCCCATGATATCGGTGGTGAGTTGCAACCAGACAGCACTGTTGACGAGACCCCCCGCGATGACGGTCTCAGACGGATTTACGCCCAATGATCGCAGCAGTTCGAGTTCGTCGCGCATCCCGAATGATACGCCTTCCATGACCGACCGAATCATCTGGGGCAAGCCCTGACGGAGGGTAAAGCCGACGAATGCGCCGCGTGCAAAGGGGTCAGGGTGGGGGTTACGTTCGCCCGTAAGATATGGGGCGAAGAGTAATCCACCGGAGCCGCGTGTTACCGATTCGGCATGTTTATTCAGGTCGTCATAGCTGAGGTTGGGGGCAAGTTCGTCGTGCAGCCAGCGCAAGCCACCCGCAGCACTGAGCATGACACCCATGTGAAACCATGTGCCGGGGATAGGGCCGCAGAAGGTATGCAACCGACCATCCGGTTCCGGTGCGTAGCGGTCATTGGCAGCGTAAGCCACGCCGGAGGTACCCACGGTGAGACTGGCCTGATTCATGGAAACGATGCCGTTACCGACCCCGCTGGCTGGTTGATCACCCGCGCCCCCGACGATTGGCGTACCGGCTTTTAATCCGGTGAGAGCAGCAGCTTCCTCATTCACATAGGCGCAAACTTCTTGCGACTCGCAAAGTTCCGGCAGCCATGCGCGCGGGATATCGAATGCGGCTAACATCTCATCCGACCATGTGCGCTTGCCCACATCCATGCAGCCGAAGCCCGAACCATCGGCAACATCACAGACGAATGCACCACTTAAACGGTAGCGAATATAATCTTTGGGTAACAGGACGTGAGCAATTTGCTTATAGAGATCCGGCTCATTTTGATGCACCCATAAGATTTTGGGCGCGGTGAAACCGGCTAATAGGCTGCTCCCAATGATTTGGTAGAGGCGCTGTGCTCCCACTTTATCGGTGACTTCCGCACACTGTGGGGCGCTGCGTTGGTCGTTCCATAAGATTGCGGGGCGAACGGGTTTGCCTGCTTTATCCAGCGTAGTGAGGCCGTGCATTTGCCCGGTGAGGCCAATGGCAGTGATATTTTCAGCACCAACTTCGTTTACAACTTCGCGGATGGACTTGCTGGCAGCTTGCCACCAGTTTTCGGGATCTTGTTCCGACCATAGAGGGCGCGGGGTCGAGAGTTCGTGCGGGTTGCCCTTGATAACAATGACGTTCCCTTGAGCGTCAACGGCAAGCGCTTTAGAAGCTGTGGTGCTGGTATCAACACCCAGAAAATATTGACTCATCTAAAATCCTTTTATGAATAGAATTAGCAGCGCCGACCAAATTTAATGTTGATAAGAGTTTATCAAGTGAAAGAAGCGTGTCAAACCCGATTCAGTTCGGCGATGGGCGGTTTTTGCATATCGAAGGGGATGGGGATGTCCAATAATTGGAGGACAGAGGGTGCGATTTGCATCAGGTGCAGGCCGGAAAGGCGCTGACCACCGAAGTCATGCTGAGGGTCGTTATAGAGGAACATGCCTTGTTGGGCATGGTTGGCATCGTCGGGGCCGGTGTCATTTTCAAAGACGTGGATGCTGTTCCAGCCAACCGTACCAATAGAACGCCACGCGAGATCACCGAAGTACACAAGGATGTCAGGGGCGACACCACGGCTATTCTGGTAGAGGGCTTCGGGTGTAAAGCAGCGTGTACCGATGGGCTGCCCATTTTCATCGCCTAAGACTTCCAGTTTACGCATAATTTCGGCGCGAAGCGAGTCATATTCCGAGGGTTCGACGACACCCTGCGGCTCACGACCTTTGAGGTTGATAAATAGGCGACCGTAGTAACCGCCATCACCCCACGCGCGGGTTTTATCCCAATCCACATCCAGATTTTCGAACTTAACCACACCGTTTGAGGTATCCGGTGGGGAAGCGAGGACGAGGTAGCCTTCTTGAATCAGCCATTCGTTGATACAGATGCCCCCATCCATCTTTTTTGCCCCATGATCGGAGACCACAAAGACCGAGGTGTGGTCATCGAAATGCGGGAGCAGTGTGCCGATTTCACGATCAATCATATGGTAATAATCACGAATAGCTTCTTTGAAGGGTGAATTCGGGTCGTGGTTACGGTGGGTTGAATCGAGGTCTTTCCAGAAGCCGTGGTGCATCCGGTCAACACCAATTTCGACCATCATGAAGAAATCCCACGGGCGCGTCGAGAGGAGTTGACGGGCGACCTCGAAGCGTTTGGTGGTCATGATGTGAAGTTGTTCGAGCAGCCATTTTTTATCATGAGTGCGAAAACCTTTGACATCCACCCTATAATCCCCGACCCAATTGGTGA
This sequence comes from Bacteroidota bacterium, assembly GCA_027492915.1. Taxonomy (GTDB): domain Bacteria; phylum Chloroflexota; class Anaerolineae; order Aggregatilineales; family Phototrophicaceae; genus CFX2. Next base: position 5,858 of record JAPUDW010000215.1, read on the forward strand.
TGTCCTGTTTAAGCGAGGTGGGATAGGTGTAGTCAACATCGGTGGAAGGGGTAAGGAAGCAGCTCACCATTTCCCCGTTGATGGGCGAGGGTGGATAGGTGCCGGGAACGCCCAATATGATACTGCGTTTGTCGTGCTTGGAGAGAATATCCCAGAGGCGCGGCTCGTGGATGGCATCCGAGTTGGCGACTGACATGCTCGTGTACTGGTGGTCTTTCCGGTTGCGGAAGCCATAGACACCGAGCGTACCTGGGTCTTTACCGGACATCATGCATGACCACGCAGGGACGGTTATCGCAGGGATGACACTTTCAAGTTCCCCGTAGAGACCATGTTTGCGCAGGGCAGAGAGATTTGGGAGTTCAGACTCCCAACGTTCGAAAACGAGTTCAGGGGCGGCACAGTCGAGACCGATGATAGCGACACGGCGTTTGGAGGCGGTGGGGCGGAGGCGATTGAACAGGTTACGGAATGCCATGCTATCTCCATTGTAAGCGGCTCTACGACCACATGAGCGGGTTCATTATAGTCAAGAGTTCAATGGAGTTGAACGGCAGAGACGGTTTTAGGCAGACAATTGTAGAAGTTTATATGAATTGCATTTTGTGCACATTTTGCATATTTCCTGCCGAAATGGCAGGCGGCTGGCTCGGCTGCGTCCGCCGAAGTGAGCATTTGTTGTGGCGGGAACTTCCCTCATTACCGCTGAAATGAGACATGATTGGCGAAAGGCTCCTGTGTGTCCGCCGCCGAATGCCATTTCGGCGGATGGAGGCGAGTAAACCGCTGAAATGACGCAACTTCGGCAGTAGGCTCTCGTATATGTGCCGCGTTATGTTTGGCAGATGCGAGGGAGAATGCCGCCCCACAAGGGGGCTATAGCCGAAAATGCAAAAACAAATGCATTTTTACCACAGAGACACAGAGAACACAGAGGAAATGCAGAGAGATTAAGCACAGTAACTCCATGCTATCGAGAGACAATGGTAAATACAGGATAGCAGAAGTGGAGGGGTTTAGGGTGACCAAAATGTAACTCTTAAGTGGCGAGTTTGTTAACCATTTTGAGGGAGCCGGAAGGATGAGATAGTTGGTGGACGGTTAGGAAATGGTTAGTGGCAAAAAACGGGCAAACCTGATGACTTGCCCGTTTGATTTGAAGCGGGATTTAGTCGCGCCCGCGCATACGTGGGTCGAGCGCATCACGCAGGCCGTCACCAAGGAAGTTGAAGGCGAACATGATGAGGAACAGTGCTAACGCGGGGAAAATAGCCTGATTAGGATAACTGCTGATGTTCTTCGAACCTTCGGAGATCATGCTGCCCCAACTGGGTGTCGGTGGGTTCACACCGAGACCGATGAAGCTCAGAAAGGCTTCATATGAGATGTAGGTTGGGATGGTGAGGGTTTCGGCAACGATCAGCGGCCCAAGGATGTTCGGCAGGATGTGGCTAAACATGATTTTGGGGGTAGTCGCGCCTAGCGCACGGGCGGCTTGCACGTATTCCTGCTCGCGGATAGAAAGCACCTGACCCCGTACTAAACGCGCCATCTGCATCCATGAGGTGATGCCGATGCCGATGAAGATCAAGAGCATACCGCCAGAGGCTTTATCTAAAGCAGCGAGGGCGGCAGATATGGAGCCGGGTTCAGGTGCGGAAAACGTCGTTCGGAAAAAAGTCATCATGAGAATGATAAGCAGCAGCGTGGGGAAGGCATACATCAGATCGACAAGCCGCATGAGGATATTGTCAGTTGCCCCACCGAAGTAGCCGGCCAACAGCCCAACTGCGAGACCGACAATGATGCTGACCAGAGGACCGACAAAAGCTACTAAGAGTGATATACGAGTGCCGTAGATGATACGGCTCAGCATATCACGACCGAGGTTGTCCGCACCGATAGGATACTTATCGCTGACGGTAACATAACCACCCTGATCTTTGGGCTTCATATTGGGGAAAATTTGGATAACCCACGCGGGAGTTGCGTTATTATCGGGCAGTACTTGTGTAGCATACCATTTCGGCGCAATGAAGTCGGCAAAAATTGCCAAAAGTATATTCAGTAGAATGATTATGCCGCCGATCACTGCGGCACGGTTACGCCGCAGCCGCTTCCACGATTCGCCCCACAGGCTTTCCCCTTTTTTCTTTTCAGAAATTTGGATTACCGCGGTGTTTGAGGTTTGTTCCATAGTCGCCATTATGGTGCGTCCTTAGTCAAAGCGAATACGCGGATCAAGCCATGCGTATGCGATGTCTACCAATAAATTTGTTACGATGAGGAAAAATGCATACAGCAAAATCGTCCCCATAATTACGGGATAGTCGCGTCCAGTAATGCTGGTGACGAAGAAGCGCCCCATACCCGGAATGCCGAAAATGGTTTCGACCACAAATGTTCCGGTAACAAGAGCAGCGAATAACGGGCCAACGACCGTGACAACGGGAATGAGGCTGTTCTTGAGCGCGTGAATGATGATGACGATACGCTCCGGTAATCCCTTAGCGCGCGCGGTTCGAATATAGTCTTCGCCCAGCACTTGCAAGAGACTGGCGCGGGTAAGGCGGGCGATGATTGCTGCATTCACGAAACCGAGCGCTAAGGCAGGCATAATCATGCTTTGTAAATCGCCCCAGCCACTTACGGGGAGTATTTTAAGCTGTACCCCGAAGAAGTATTGCAGGATGGGGGCGGTGATAATCACAGGGAAGGATACACCCAGCAGCGCCGTGCCCATGCCGAGATAATCATACACAGTGTTGCGCTTGAGAGCGGATATGACCCCCAGCGGCATTCCAAGGGCGAGTGCGATAAGCAGTGCTGCTAAGCCGAGTTGGAACGAGATGGGTAGATTTTCGCGGAAAATATCGTTCACGGAGCGGCTGCGCGACTTGAAGGTCGGGCCAAAGTTCGCCCAGCGGAGAACCGCTTCGTCGCCAAAGACGGCTGGAAGTGGCGTATTGAAGAGATAGTTTTCGGCAGCATTGGGTTTAATTTTGCCGTAGGTCACGGTGGGGATAACAATATCGCCAATGTAACTGGTGTACTGCTGGATCAGGGGAGCATCTAAATTGTATTTTTTATTGAGTAGGGCGACCGTTGAATCTGGTAAACGCTTTTCACGTGCAAATGGGCCACCGGGAACCGAGCGCATCAGTAAGAAAGTGACGATGGAAATAAGGAATAATACCAAAACCATCCATAATAAGCGGCGGACAATAAATCTACCCATAGAAACAACCTGTTAAGTCACCCTAGATTACGAAAGAATCAGGGGCAAGAATTTCTTGCCCCTGATTGATTAACAAACTAGCCTAGACTAGTTTTTGTCCCACAGATAGTAGGCTTCGTTGCCGGTGACCGACGGTGCGCGTTCCACGCCGGGCTTGACCAACAGGTTCAAGGTGTACCAGTGTGTCGGGGCAATCGCTGCCTTGTCGACAACAAGGATTTGTTCAGCCTGTGCGTACAGATCGCGGCGAGTGTCGATGTCCGATTCCAGACGAGCCTTCGAAACGATTTCGTCATAGGTCGCATCGACGAAGCCGGTGTCGTTCTGGCTGGAGGCCGAGTAGAACACATCGTAGTCGAAGTTGTTCGCATCAGAGTAGTCCTGGCACCAACCCGCACGGTAAATCGACGGAGCATCTTCGCTCAACAGGCTGAAATACGTGGTCGGGTCTTGGGGTGAGAGGGTCACGGTAATGCCGAGGGTATCCGTCCACATTTGCTGGATGGCCTGAGCAATCGCGCCGTGGTTGGATGAGTCATTGTAAGCATAAGGGAGTTCCGGCAGTTCGGAAACATCGGACAGACCGAGGTCTGCGAGAGCCAGCGCCAATTCTGCCTTCGCCAGTTCAGGATCGTACTTCACGCCCAAGTCCGGGTTGGTTTCGAGGGTGGGAGCAGCCTGCAAGCCGGGGTAAACGAACCACTGGGCAGGGGTTTCATCACGCTTGGTCACATTGTCAACCAACGACTGACGGTCGATGGCGAATGACAGTGCGCGGCGCAGGTGAACGTTGTCTGTCGGTGCAGTAGTGTTGTCGAAGCCGACATAGTAGGTGCAGGGGTTACCGCCAGAAACGTATTCGGCGCTGAGGGTAGGATCCGACTTCACTTGGTCAATGGCTTCAACAGGAACCTGAACGGCATCAATCGTGCCGGCGAGGTATTCGTTGAACTGGACACCCGGATCAAGGAAGCGAAGGGTTACTTGATCCAGCTTGGCCTGCGGCACAGTGACGCTGCCCGGCCAGAAGGGGTTCTTGACCATGGTGATGCTTTCATCATGCGCCCATTCCTTCAGTGCGAAGGGGCCATTGGTGTAGATGTATTCCGGTTCAGTCCAAGCATCGCCATTTTCTTCGATGGTCCATTGGGGAACAGGACGTGCCATCCACAAACCGTAGATGCTGATCGCAAACGGAACGGCATCAGGCTGGGTGACGGAGAGCGTGGTGGCATCAATTGCTTCGATGGCAACATCATCGGCTGAGCCTTCACCAGCATTGTATTCGGTCGCGCCAACGACATAAGGAGCCAAGACGTAGGAGTAGGGCGAAGCGGTGTCCGGGTTGAGCGAACGCAGCATACCGTACTTCACATCGTCAGCGGTGACGTAGCGAACCGCACCGGATTCATCGGTGACTTCTTCAACTGCGTCGGTTTCGGCGTTGTAACGCACCCACGGCACGTTGCCCATAAGGGTGAAGGTGAAGGTCTTGCCATCTTCAGAAACTTCGTAGCTGCTGGCGAGGCCAAGGCCGGATTCGGCGGTGACAACGTCTTGTGCAGTCAAGCCAACGAAAATCTGGTTAATAACTTCAATTTGCGAACTGGCTTCAGCCAGACCGGGGTCGATTGTTTCAAGATCGCCACCGACCATGCTGATGCTGCTGCTGATGACTTTGGCATCATCCTGCGCGCGCAGCACGCCGGAAGTTGTCATAACGACGGCTAATACTGCAAGCAGCATATAGCGCATAAGCTTCCTCGAACGGGTCATTTGGTTTCTTTCCTCTCTAAATAAAAGATACGGAATACTAAATCTTTGCAGTAATTCAATAAATGAACTACTACATTTTCTAACCTTATCCGCGCCTAAAACTTAACACAACCGATTGCAATCTGCAAGGGAATAAATCTCACACTAAAAGCTGTTTTTTAATAGCGACAATAACTAAACTGTACCTCGCATCTATACTCATTTCTCTTAGATATAGTTCAACTTTAACCCCCAAATGCCCAAATTCGATATGCTTTCAGTCGCTTTCAGTGTTTGCCCTACTGGATACAGCGGATGATTATTTGGAGCGTTTGCACAAACGAATCGACAGAAAGGCATGTTGTTACAAGGGTTTGTGTATTGGGGAAGCAGAGACGCTATAATATGCGTTTTGCTTGGCACAAGTGGCCTTTATAAGGGACAGTGAACGATGCTAAATATTGGGATTGTAGGCAGCGGGTTTATGGGCAGAACCCACGCTGCGGCATGGGCGAAACTGCCTGTTAAGCTGGTAGGTATTTGTTCGGCGGACGAGACGCGCGCAAAAACGCTGGCGGATCAGTACGGCACGGCGACATTCAAAAACTTGGAGGCGCTGCTAGATGCAGTGGATGTGATCGACATCTGCACACCGACCCATTTACATCACGAGATGGTTTTGCAGTCGGCAAAGGCTGGCAAACATATTGTGTGCGAGAAGCCGCTGGCACGGACGGTAGCTGAAGCGCGCGAGATGATTGATGTGTGCAAAAAGGCGAACGTTCAACTGCTGGTGGCGCATGTGCTGCGGTTTGCGCCACAGTACGCACAGGCCAAGGCCGTAGTTGACCGAGGCGAGATTGGGAAAGTAGCGGTGCAGCGTTTTACACGGTGCAGTGCGCTGCCGAACTGGGCGTCTGATAATTGGCTGATGGACATTGAGAAGTCGGGTGGTATGCTGCTTGACCTGATGATCCACGATTACGATTTTGCGCGGTGGGTGGCTGGCGATGTCGAGAGCGTGTTTGCCAAGAGTTTGCGCGGGCAGAAGCCGAACGCCAAAGAGGATTACGGGTTGGTGATGCTCAAGCACAAGAACGGCGCGATTAGCAACGTCGAGGGCGGGTGGGCATATGCACCGGGGATGTTCCGCACGGCGTTCGAGATAGCGGGCGATGCGGGGTTGATCGAGCATCCGGTGGATAGTTCGATCCCGCTGGGTGTATATCTGAAGCAGAAGAGCGAGGTGGCGGATGCGCCGGTGCCTTCTAGCCCGCTGGCGGAAGATCCGTACACGACACAGGTGAAACACTTCCTTGATGTGCTAACGAAAGGCGTTACGCCGATTGTATCTGCGGAAGATGGATTGGCGGCGTTACAGATCGGGTTAGCGGCGATTGAGTCGTCACGGACAGGGCGACAAGTACAGATCGGGGAGGTGGCATGATGCGGATCGGAATATTGAGTTTTGCCCATTTGCATGCAGAAAATTATATGAGTGTGCTGCTGAAGATGCCGGATGTTGAGGTGGTCGGTATCGCGGATGAGAACATGGAGCGTGGGCAGCACTTCGCCAAGCTGTTTAACGTGCGCTTGTTCGACAGCTATACCGCGCTGCTGGCAGAGAAGCCCGACGGTGTGATTGTGTGTTCGGAGAATTCACGCCATTTACCGCTGGTGAAGTTGGCGGCAGAAGCCGGTGTGCATGTGCTGTGCGAGAAGCCGCTGGCGACGAACGTGGCGGACGCGCAGGCAATTGTTGACATCTGCAAGAAGGCGGGTGTGCTGCTGATGACGGCGTTCCCGATGCGCTTTAGTACGGTGGCGCTGGAGATTAAGAAGTTGATTGACTCCGGCAAGCTGGGGCAGATTTACGGGTTTAATACGACCAATCAAGGGGCGCTGCCAGAATTTCATCAGGGCGATAACTTGCCGTTCCTGAAGCGTGATTGGTTTGTCGATAAAGAACTGGCAGGCGGCGGGGCAATTACTGACCACACCGTACATCTGGCGGATATGCTGCGCTGGTATTTGCAATCGGAAGTGGTTGAAGTGTTTGCCACGACAAATGCGATTATGCATGCGGGGAAAGTCGGCGTAGAAACCGGTGGCTTGGTGATGTTGACATTCGCAAACGGTGTATTTGCCAGCGTGGATTGCAGTTGGAGCAAGCCTGCCTACTACCCGACATGGGGTGGCTTAACGATGGAGCTGGTAGCGGAAAACGGTCTCGCGACGATGGACGCCGCCAAACAGTACACAAC
>JAPUDW010000216.1 GCA_027492915.1 Bacteroidota bacterium
ATTGATGATCTAGCATCATTTCGTCCCGAAGATGGGGCAAATTTCGGGTTAACGCTTCAGTTATTGGTCGGGCCAAAAGGAACAGAAGGTGCCGAATCATTTCAACTACAGGTTTGCACACCGGCTTGGCTAACTCAGTATTTCAATCACGACGACATCATCGTCGCACGGCATTTCTTGATCGCGTTTGAGTATAATTACGAACGCCTCATGAATCGCATCAACACCCATCTAGCCTCGTGCTCAGGCGAAACATGGGCAGAAGTAGCGAACAGAGTAGGTAGGCTTGGCCTGTGGGAATTTGAAGATTATCAGGACTATAAAGGTTAACCTCAAACATGGCACAACGGTTGATTATCGGCATCTCCGGCGCGTCCGGTGTCATTTACGGCATTCGTTTGCTCGAAGCGCTGGCGCAGGATAAAGCCATCGAAACACATCTGGTGATAAGTCCAGCGGCGAAATCAACCATCGCGCAAGAAACCAATTGGAAAGTCAGCGATGTCGAAAAGCTGGCAAGCATCGTACACAAACCGTCCGATGTGGGCGCGAGTATTGCCAGCGGGTCGTTCGACACAATCGGCATGATCATCGCGCCGTGCAGCATCAAGTCGCTGTCAGCCATCGCCAACAGTTATGATGCCGATTTACTAACACGCGCCGCCGATGTGCAGCTTAAGGAAGGTCGCCCTGTTCTGTTATTGGTGCGCGAAACTCCGCTGCATATAGGGCATTTGCGCTTGATGGTGCAGGCAGCGGAAAACGGCGCAGTCATTATGCCCCCCGCCCCCGCTTTTTATAGCAAACCGCAAACCGTAGATGACATCATCAACACCACTGTCGGGCGAGCGCTGGCTCGAATTGGCATTCAAAACACGCTATACTTTGAATGGTTAGGGATGAGTAAGGAAAGGCCACCGGCTGATGAGTGAACCTGACATCCGCCCCGTCATCCAACAATTCCTCGAAACCCACTCGACACTGGCACTTTCCACCATAAATGCGGCCAGCCAACCGGAAACTGCGCCCGTGTTTTATGTCTCCGACGACCGCTTCAACCTCTACTGGCTGTCAGCCACCCATGTTAGCCACAGCGTCAACATCGCCGCTCATCCACAGACCTCCGGCTGCATCTACCCGACCATCTGGGAATGGCAGGAGATCGTCGGGCTTCAAGTGCGCGGTAAAGCGAGTGTGGTCAGTGATGAACGTGTGCGCGAACAAATCCTGCTCATTTATCTCCGCAAATTCCAACTCCCTCCCTCCTTTGACGCAGCAATCGCAACCAGCACCTTATATGTTCTGCGCCCATCATGGCTGCGCTGGGTCAACAACAGCGTGAAGTTTGGCTACAAAGCCGAGCTTGACCTAACCCAAATCTAGGTAACAAAAACGCCACTGAGCAGGTCAGCGGCGTTTTTGTTAAGCGAGGATTACTGCATTAAATCCCTCAGTCGAATAGACCACAATACCCAATCGTAGCTGTAGTGCAAATCGTCTCTTCTTCCTCAGTTTGCAAGACAAGCCCACTATATGCTCCCAAGTAAGCTGCATAAGCAAATAGCTGTGATGGTGCGCTGGGTACCACAGGAGCGAGTATGGTTGTATCAGGGCATTCACCAAATGCATCATTCCAAGGGTATGGATAGCGAGGACAATCATCATAAAAAGCCGCTGGCACAAGCGGGAAGTCCCTCGAAAGAAAGCCATCACCATCAGGGTCAGGGCAGCCCATAAAGAGAATGACACCAGCAACATTCCCTCGGAATGGACACCAATCAAAAATGTTAGGATAGCCATCTCTATCCGAATCAAGACAGCCATACGAGCTGGGCGAACCAGCAGGTGGCGCATAATTAGGGCAAAGGTCATTGAGGGATGATATACCATCACCATCAGCATCCGCGCAACCATTCAAATCCACCGTACCGGCTTCATTGGGGCATAAGTCCACAGGATCACTGAGGGTGTCACCATCTGAATCCGGGCAGCCAAAAGCGAGTCCGGGGTTGGGATCGTCGGGGCAAAGATCTAGGGTATTTCGAACCCCATCACCATCTCTATCCTTCGAAGGATCGGTGGGGGCGAGTCCATTTAACAGAACGACGAGGTTGCCCGAAAGGCTGCCGTCACTCGCAACAGGTGTAAAGGTCGGGGCAAGTGTAGGGATGATAGTCGGTGTAGGCGGAAATGTCGGTTTAGGGGGTATGGCAGTTGGAACTGGCTGTACAACCGCGCCATTCGCTTTGAAGCACGTTTCTATTTTGAAATACTTGGAGGCAAACGCTGGCGCATTCGTGCCAATATTACCCTCAACATAAAATACACCGCTTTGATCCCGACGTATGGTCAACGGACCAAATTTGGTCTTGAATGTCTTAACACCTTCAAGTTTCAAATCAACAATACTAACAAGGGGAATAGACACTAAAAATTCACCCTTACCTTTGGGAGCGCGGTAAACATCGAGGTTATCGCGGATGCACCACAACGAGAAGTTCTCGGCCATATCTGGATCGAGGCGACCATCGGTATAACCGCTCCACGGTGGGCCACTTTCAATACTTCCACCAATGCCACCACTCGTGGCTGTACAAGACACGCTGACACCATTCAAATCCTCCATCGACGCATTGCCTACAGTGACATCATAATTGCCATCCGCCGGAATGGTGAAGCTGATCGAGGAGGCACTGGTTTGGTCAAAACCAGCAGAACCGGAAACGGCTAAACGAACGGTGGTTGCGCCGCTGTTACCGGGGCTTGTTACCACCACCTTGATGCTATCACCAGCCGAAAAAGCAAGTGAGCCGGTACTGCGAGATTGGGTTTCAAAATAGAAGCCGCTGAGACCAGCAACACCACTGCAACCCGCGCTGGCTTGCACGGTAAAAACGAATGGGGTGATAGCAGAGGCTATGAGCACGATCAGCATGATGGGTAGGATTAAACGACGGTTCATGAGCCACTTCCTTGTGGTTGAGCAGCAAGCTCGCCAAGTTCAGCAAGTGTAGTGTTAAAACGAACTGAATGAATCAGCGTTAATACATCCGGTTCATGTAGGGAGATTTCACCAACGGCCGTATTGACCACAACAAGCCCCAAGACTTCATCGGTGATTCGCCATAAGTAAATCATGCCGTCCCCCAATTGCGCGTCATAGAAAGTAGCACGGGCAATAACCGGTACCCCTTCAGTTGACGGCATGAGGCTTGCAATCGTCGGGTTAAAGGTGGAAAGCAGCTTGCCATCCGGGCCATAACGCAGCGTTGAGAGGAAGTTGGTCAATAAGGGGTCTAGTGATTCATCATTCGTAATGGGTTCAGCCGACATGAGCAAATTAAGTGTCACGACGATTTCACCCGCCGCATAAGCTTGTAAATCGCGCGTCAAAATGGATGGGTCACTCGTGAAGGTGAATGTTCCCGTGGCCTGATCATTATCCAACGTCCACGCAGATGGATAAAGAAGTGAAAAAATATGATCCCCGAGGATCAGCGGCGTATAGTCGTCATCAGGGGTGTTCTCTTGTGCGGTGGCCGCGAAGGGGAAAAGAAATGTGATTGAAAGTAAACCTAAGAGTAGTAACTTTTTCAACGATTTCCTCCAATAGGCGTAATAAAATACAGGCAGTAATATCCTTAGAATCAGTATGCCAGTATCTTCTCCTTTGGCGATATATCGTTGTATTAATTATCGTAAAGATCGTGCCTTGCGCTCCCCTATCAAAGCGCTCCTATGTGGGAAGAGGACTTCCCGGAGGCGAGATTCCAGCAGGCAAGTCGATAATTCGCAACTCAATCCACATCTTAATAAAGCATAGGCAGCCTCGTTTTTAAACAGTGGACAATAAATAATAAATACAATCTATTGCGTAATTTATATAATCCTAGTTGTAGTACTGTTCAGGGAAATGGGCAAGTCATGCAGGAAGGGCGGTGGGCAAGCAGCGTGCTGTCGCAGATACTCAGCCCACCGAGGAGTTAATGTCGGCTACGGTTGAAGCAGCGCCCGCAGCGGTTCAAGCACCGGCTTAGGCGTGTAGTCAACGTTCCAAAGCCCAAAGTGATGCTCGGCATTATCAACACTGGGGCAAGCCGGTTCAACACACGTTGCGGTCAGAGGAAAGTCGAAAGCTGTCCACACCAGCCAACCCAGCAAATTCTGCGACTCGGCGGCAAATGCAACCTCATTAACCAGCGTATTCTGTTCCTCGAGCGACACACGAAATGTGCTGAAGCCAAATTCTTCCAGCAAAATCGGCTTGTCCGTTTTAGCGCGGATGTCCGCGATACGGCTTATCAGTGTTTCCGCGTTCATCCAGTGGTGAAAGCTGATAAAGTCTACTGCATCCGCCGTCGATTCACTGTCGTGCAGCCACCCTGCTGTAATCAAATGGTTGCTATCCAGCGACCGCACAAGTAACGATGTTTCCCCCAGCCAGCGCAGAACATCCTCTCGCGGGAAAGCCGCTCGGCCAAGTGCGTCATTCGACCCATAATCAATATCGCCCTCATTACGCAAATCCCATGCGAGAATCGCAGGTTCATCCTTATAACGCTCAATAATCAGGCGCGTTTGGGCAGGAACAACCGCCGTGTTGGTATACAAGGGAACGACATCAAAATCCGGCATATCGTTAAGCGTTACGATCAGGTGAAAATCCTGCGCGGCAGCCGCTTGAATGACCGCATCCAACCGCCCAAATGCCGCAGGGTCAGGCACATCGTTGAGGGATGGACACACGAACAGTGCCGTATTCCATAGGAAAATACGCAGGGTGTTAAACCCATAAGACCGCATCAGGGAGAGTTCTTCGGTAACATTTTGAGTATCCACCTGCGTCAGAAAACGCCGCCACGGATAGCGCGAAGGATAGTAATTGACACCCCGCGCCATAAACACCTCGTCACCCACCATGAAACGTCCGGCATCGAGCGTGACAAAAGGCGATTCATCAGCAGGCTTATAATCACTTAAAATGGATATTGAGGTGCAATCATTAGACACACTTGCCTGTTCAGTGTCCTCCAACAGCCACAGTACAACCGAAGCCGTATCGGGCGTTTCGCCGGGGCGCGGGTAAGCAGCGAGTCGCGTCGCAGCAGCGGGCAGTGCTGATATATCTGCCCCGATAATCGGCGTATTATCCGCCAATACGTATACTGCGCCATAATCGGTCAGCGCAGCACGAATATCTGCCACACCGGGCGCACCCACGCAGCGCAGCGTCAACCCATCGACCGCATAAAAATTGGCACGTTTGCAGCTATCCGCAAACATGCTGCCGATAATGGGTAAATCACGGCGCGTAATGGTTTGTGGGAAAGCCTCTAATGCTTCTCGCAATCCATACCCCGAACTGTGAGAGGTGATGTGTTCATAAAGGGCATCTAGCGGCAGGGCTAACGCAGACGGTTGTGTATACGCTGTCAGGAAATAAGGGACAATACCAAAGAACAACGCGGCGACACCAAAACCGGAGACAAGCTGCCGTGCAGTAACATCGCGTACCCGCTGCAAGCCTAATCCCAACCCCACCCCGCCGACCATCATCAACATTGGCAGCGTAACAACGAAATGCCGCGACAGCACCTCACGCCCCAGCACCAGAATGATGAGCAGCGGAATAAGCGCCGAGATAAGCAGCAGACTGATCACCTGCCGCTGGCGCGATGTCACACGCAGCATTCCCGCGAGGCTGAATACGAGCAGCAGCAAACCAGCCGCCAGCAGCAGTACCCATGTGATCGAACCGAAGCCGGTGAGCTGCGCCCACAACCGTTCAAGGTTCGCGATAATCGACGGTTGGCCGGAATTCGAGCCACCAATCCAACCCAGCGCGATCCCGAAGAAATCCTCGCCCCTCAGTACCAAGTAAACCATCGGCACAGTGAAACACGCCGCAACCGTCAACCCGATAATTATGAGGCCGATAATACGCCGTGTCCACGGGAGCCGGTTGCCGAAGAGAACCACCAGCGTCACCGCGAGCGCGTAAGGCGCTGCCGTGAACTTGAACAGAGCAGCAGCCGCAAAACACAGCCCGATCAGCACAAAAGGTCGCGCGAACTGTAGAGCCGTTTGGCCGCGCGGGCGATTAAGCCGAAAAGCCGCCCACAGTGAGAGGACAACCAGTGAACCGGCCTGTGCGTCGCTAAAAGCAAGCCGTTCATAGAAGAATAAGTATGGGCAGAAAAGCCACAAAGCCCCTGCCAGTACCGCCGCTGCCCCGCCGAAGAAGCGGTAGACCAACCCGTATGCGGCAGCAAGGCCCAGCATACTCACGATAATCGTCGCGATCCGCCCCGCAAAAACTGGCTCATTCAGCGGGTAGAAAGCCGCAATCAACCAGTGATTAACAATTTTACCGTCGCTAATCGCCCAGAAGGGATGGGCATTCCACACCTCCACGGCGCGAGTCAGGTGCAAGCCTTCGTCATTATGAATCGGCAGCAGGTCAAGCGCCATCAGTCGGGTTGCCCACAGCCCCAGCAGCAAAACGATACCAATCCACAAACCGCGATTGTTCACAATAGCTCCGTAAACAAAAAAGCCCGCAGAAGCGCGAGCTTTCTTCAAAACTGATTCCAGAGGTGACTACATCTCTTGTTCTTCTTCTGGATCACCCCGTACACTGTCTTTGTGGCGATAAGTAATACGCCCACGTTTTGGGTCATAAACGCTCATCTCTACTTTCACCCGGTCACCCAGCAAAATACGGATGTAGTACTTCCGCATTTTACCGGAGAGGTAGGCTAAAATACGATGCCCGTTGTCAAGTTCCACAAGGAACTGTGTATTCGGCAGGGCTTCAACCACCTTGCCTTCTACTTCTAGTTTGTCATCTTGTTTCGCCATAGCCCTCCAAACTGGCTAAGACAGCACGCGGTACCGCCCATTGTAAGCGGTTAGACACCCTTTATCGGGCATCACGAGATGCTCAACGCACCCCGGTCTTACGTTGACGGCGACGTGCGCGGCGGATAGCCTTTTTCTTTTCGATGCGGCGGAGTTCGCTCTTCGAAATATGCCAACGCTTGCGGCGGACAGTACTGAGTACGCCACTATTGGTCACTTTCTTACGAAAACGACGGAGTAAGGATTCCTGCGACTCGTTCGGCTTTAATGTAACATTTGCCATAGTTTCCCGGCTGCTCCTTTCTACGAACTCATTGGATGAGCGTTGATTTTAGCGGCGGTATAAACAAAATTATACCGCCGTTAGAATTTAGGTTTACGATTGTACTGGATCAGATGCCTCAAAGCTACCCTGATCTTCAGCGACCGGTGCAGCTTCGGCAGCAGCGCCTTCACGTTCTTGCCAACGGTCTTTCTCTTCTTGGGTCACTTCCTTCAGGCTCAGACCCAAACGTTGGCGATCCGGCTCGATACTGATGACGCGCAGCAGGAGCCGTTGACCTTCATGCACGATCAAGGTCGGGTCAACTGGCGCGGGGTCGGCAAGCTGGCTGCCGTGCAACAGCGCTTCGATACCCGGCTCAAGGCTGACGAATGCACCGAATTGCGCCACGCGCGAAACGACACCCTCGACCAACTGGCCGACATGGTACATTTCTTCCGCACGCGCCCACGGGTTCTTCTGCAACCGCTTAAGGCTCAGGCCGATACGCTTGCCCTCGCTGTCGAGACGCAGAATATATACTTCCACCTCATCGCCAACGTTCAACACTTCCTTCGGATGCTTGACACGGTGCCACGCGAGTTCCGAGATGTGGATCAGGCCATCAGCACCACCGAGGTCAACGAACGCGCCGAAGTCACGCAGGCCGCTCACAATACCCTTACGCACTTCGCCTTCCTTCAGTTCGTCCAGCAGCAGTTCCTTGCGGGCTTCACGACGACCACGCTGCGCATCACGTTGGCTGAACACCAGACGGCGGCGCTTGCGGTTAACTTCGATCACCTTCACGGCAATCTTCTTGCCCAGCAGCGTCGACATATAACCCTTGCGATCATCTTCAGCGATGTTACGCGGCAGGTCGATAACGTGGCTGGCGGGAACGAAACCGCGCAGGTTGCCAAACGGGACGATCAAGCCGCCCTTGTTAGCATCCGTAACGACACCTTCCCAAACTTCTTCGCCTTCCATCAGTTTTTCAGCGATCTTCCAGTCTTCGCTCTGCTGTGCCTGCGAAACCGAAAGCAAGAGGTTGTCATCTTGATCTTCAATGCGGACGACGATCACATCAACTTCCGCGCCAACCTGATACGTGGACGGGTCAATACCCACGCGGTCAAGGTCACGGCGGGGAACGATGCCATCCCGTTTCAGCCCAACATCGACAATCAGACCATGATAATCCACCGCCAAGATGGTACCGGTGACAATATCACCGCGTTCCGGCTCTTTGGCGAAGGATGCTTCGAGCATAGCTGCGAAGTCCATCTCGTCTGCCGTCATCGTACCCAACAAAGGTTCTGCCTGCATAAATGTTAATACCCCCGGTAAAAATTGGTTTTTCTTTCAGGAAACAGACGCAAAAAACTCAGCGAGCCTGTTTGCACAGGGGCTGAGTCTATTTCATCCTAGTTTGGTTGATCAGGAACCAACACGAGTAGCTGTGGGCGCAGATCCAGCCAGTGTGGCTGCGCTTCCCTTTCCTTAAAGATGCCGAGGATTATAGAGGTTGTAATATTATTTGTCAACGAGGAGCAAAGGAGCGAATTAAAAAGAGCGACCCGTAGATCGCTCTTTTGTGTTGTTTAGCTTTCCGACTGTTCGCCAGAAGTCGCCTCTGGAGCCGGTGCGCTTTCCTCAGCTTCAACTGGTGCTGCTTCATCAGCAGGTGCCGCGCCATTCTCTACGGCTGCACCGTCGCCGCCTTCAGCCGCATCCGTACCCCAGCGCTGGGTAAAGCCCACACGCCGCTTTTCCGGCTCAAGGTGGCTGATGCGCAGGTTCAAGCGATCACCCTTCTTGACGTATGAGTACGGTTCTTTCAGTGAGCCATCACCCATTTCACTCAGGTGGAGCAAACCTTCGAGGCCGTTATCGAGCGCGATGAACGCGCCAAAGTCAACAACGTTCGTCACGGTACCATCGACCAACTGGCCTTCATGGTAACGCTTGTCCGCATCTTCCCACGGGTCGCTCAACAAACGCTTGCGGCTGAGCGCGATACGGTTTGAACCGCGATCCAGCGTCAGCACGTAAACATCGATCTCATCGCCGACCTTAAGCACGTCACGCGGGTGATCGACACGGTGCCATGCCAATTCGCTGACATGGATGAGACCATCCGCGCCACCAAGGTTGACGAATGCACCGAAGTCGCGCAAACCGGTAACCGTACCCTTGACCACATCGCCTTCCTTGAGTTCGGAAAGCAGACGTGCCTTCTGCTGCGCACGCCATTCTTTTTGGGCTTCGCGCTCGCTGAAGATCAAACGACGGCGATCTTGGTCAACTTCAATCACCTTCACACCCAGCGGGTTAGCTGCAAACTCGTTCCATGCGCTGCTGCGCTCGTTCGCGAGGTTGACCGACACCAGATGCGAGCTGGGGATAAAGCCTTCAAGGCGATTCCAGCGCACGAGGATACCACCGCGGTTGTGTCCGGTGACATTGACCTGTACCACATCTTCCGAGGTGAGCAGTTGGCGGGCTTTTTCCCAGTCATACTGCTGCAAACCCATGTTGATCGATACGATGAGGTTATCATCTTGGTCACGCGGGTTCAGGACATAGACCGGAACCTCGCCACCGACCGATAAGCCATTACGCACATCTGAGTCGAGGCGTTCGATGTCCTGTGCAGGAACGATACCATCCTGCTTCGCCCCCATATCCACGATAATTTCGCGGCTTTCAATCTGCAAAATGATCGCGTTGCGGATTTCACCACGACGGGGCGGGGTATACGCAAACGACGACTCCAAAAGCTGCTCAAACTCGCTCGTACCGTCTGATTCTCTATTCTTACTGAACTTTCCCGATTTCATCCACTTCTCCTGTTGTGTACCGGGTGTTTTATGTCGGAACACCCAAACCCAGAATACCGCGCCACACGTTCGACAGGTTATCTAGCATCAATTATGTGTTCAAAAAAGCAGGCTTATAATTTGAAACGAGACGCTGGGCAAATTCCGTGCTGGAGGTAAATGGGCTGTCAGCCCTAAATAAAGTATCAAGCGCCGTCTTTAATATAGACGTGTGATAGGGTGTGTTTATTACACAACTCCATGTGTAATAAAAATGAGCATCAACGCCAAAACACCCACCCTATACTTATTATAACAGAAAGTGTTGTGAAAACGAAGATGTTCTTCTGTTTAATTAATGTCCGGCACACCCATCTCTAATCCCCGCAAGCCACGATCCAATTCCCACGGGTAAATGATGTAGGCATCCGTGATTGCGCCATAGAAGTCCGGCTCGGCTCGATTGAACATCGAACGGTAGGGATTATAGTGCATCACACACGTATACGGAATACCGCCCGATGATTGTACACGCCCCTTAACGGCTGTGCTGGTACGTCCACTTCCCCACACATCATCGACGATTAATGTGCGCCGGTCGCGCAGCAGCGTCGTATCAGGGAACTGCATGAACGTAGGCCATGCCATCAATCCGGCTGATTCAGTCGCAGGGAAATCAACAGCCGCCGTGAGAATGTGGCGAATACCAATCGCTTCTGCCAATAAGCCACCGGGGATAATGCCGCCCCGCGTAATCAGAACCATTGCGTCAAAAGTACCGACGATCTTTAACGGTGGGAGCAAGACATCAATGAGGCGGTCTACATCTGCCCACGAAAGCACTTCTTGCTTCATCGGACTTTTCATCAGCAACCCCTAAGTGTGTACACACATCGAATAAAGAGTAACTATTCTAACGCAGCAAGTCGCAGACGCAAAATTATTTAATGAAAAATATACACTTCTGAGGAATTCTTCTTTGATTTTTTGCAGCAACGACGATCACCATCCGCTGCCGCAACGTTTGCTGCAAAATAGTTATCAGTTGGCAGTCGACAGTTAACAGTCAAATGCACAAACTGCGGAACAAGCGGCAAATGCGACAAATGCGGCGCGAAATAAGTGTTGATTTTGTGCGCTTTGTGCCGATGTGGTTGTTAAGATGCGATGAGGTTTTTAGATAGGGGTTTGCCGATGGCGCCTACGGCCTACAGGCGACCCTGTTGGTATTGTATGAGAAGTTAGTGGCGAAAGGGTGACCATTTGGAAGACTATTTGGTAGCTTTTAAGAGGAGCTGCTGCTAACCATTTTGAGTGAGGGAAATTATTAAGAAGGTTGAGGAACGGTTGGAGAATAGTTTATCGGGTTAACCAAATTCAAACCTAAAATCTATAATCAGAAGTATTTACCTGACCGTTAAAGGTAAGAAACTCTCTCCTCCTTGGCGCTCTTGGCGATTCATATTTCATGCATTTGTCTTCTAGCTGGTGACTGGCGACTGTTGACTGCCAAGTACAAACAAAAAAGGGCGCGTACCCATGTACACGCCCCATTCAAAATCAAGTCCGCTCGTTAACTACAGGCGTTCAGCCACGCTCTTGCCCTGTGTGAATTGCAGCAGGTAATCCACACCGCCGCCCTTGCTGTCCGTACCGCTCATGTTGAAGCCGCCGAACGGATGAATACCGACCAGTGCTCCCGTGCATTTACGGTTGAGGTACAGGTTACCAACATGGAATTCACGACGAGCCTGTTCCAAACGTTCGCGGTCATTGCTGAACAACGCTCCCGTCAAACCATACTCGGTGCTGTTGACGATCCGCAGCCCTTCCTCGAAGTCACTGGCCTTAACCAGCGCCAGTACCGGCCCAAAGATTTCTTCCTGAGCCACACGCGCATCCCACGGCACATCCCCGAAGATCGTTGGTGGCAAGAAATAGCCGTTGGTCGGTGTCTCAATCGGCTGCCCACCGAGCAGGAGTTTACCTTCCTGCGTTCCAACTTCGATGTAATCCTTGATCTTGTTATAGGCTTCTTGATCAACCACCGGCCCCATATTAATGTGGTTACCCTCATCAGGCATACCAACGTTCAACTTCTCGGCGATTTCAACCACGCGAGAGGCAACTTGGTCATAAACTTGGTCAACAATAATCGCCCGCGAACCGGCTGAACACTTTTGCCCTTGGAAGCCGAATGCGCCCTGCACGATGCCCTGCGCCGCTTCTTCGAGGTTCGCTGTTTCATCAACCAGAACCGCGTCCTTACCACCCATTTCGAGGATCGAACGCTTCAACCATTTTTGACCGGGTTGTATCTTGGCTGCGTTCTCGTAAATCCACAGGCCAACCTGCTTAGAACCTGTGAAGCCGATAAAGCGTGTCAGCGGGCTGGTCACCATACGCGCCCCAACCACTTCACCGGGGCCGGTCACGAAGTTCAACACGCCTTTGGGCAGGCCAACACTCCACAATAGTTCAGCGACTTTATAACCAATCCAAGGGGTTTGTTCGGCGGGCTTAAAGACCACCGTGTTACCCGTCACAATTGCGGCAGCCAGCAAACCCGTCGGGATCGCTGTAGGGAAGTTCCACGGCGGGATGATCGCACCTACGCCGAGGGGAATATTGTAGTAACCCACCTGCTCCGGCGGGTACGGGGCGAGTGAGTTGCTTTGGTCAGCGATACGAATAGCCTGACGCGCATAAAATTCCAAAAAGTCGACCGCTTCAGCCGTATCAACATCGGCTTCGTACCAGCTTTTACCGGCCTCTAGCACCATATAAGCGTTGAACTCGGCTTTCCGACGACGCAGGGCAGCCGCTGCACGCAGCAGGTAACGGGCGCGTTCTTCTACCGCGACATACTGCCACGTTTTGAAGGCTTCATTCGCCGCTTCAATCGCGCGATCAGCATCTTCAGCCGTACCATTCGCGAAGTTACCAATCACTTGGGAAGGGTCGGAAGGATTGAGCGAGGCAAAGGTGTCGCTGCGTTGAATAACCTCACCGCCGATAACCAGCGGATAGGTACGTCCGATTTCAGACTTGGCTTTGTTCAGGGCAGCACGCATCGCCGCTTCGGTTTCCGGCTTGGTAAA
>JAPUDW010000217.1 GCA_027492915.1 Bacteroidota bacterium
CGAGGCGTGTGCCCATTGGTGTCCACCAAGTCCGCCCTTTGCTTGGTGGTGGTTCTCATCCTGTAGATAATAGAGATGGAACACGCCGTCGTGGAAGAACGGCATACAATCCCCCACGAAATATGGATCTTGCGGCTTAAAATATTGCATAATGAACGACTCCTATACAATTTGTAATAAAAATCAGTATCTTTAACGTTCTGCGGGTCGCATCCCTACATCTAAATAAGGCGCGATTATCGCATTTTTGTATGGGCGTATGGCATGCGCCCTCCGCACCTATTATTTTCTCATAGGGGAGGGTCTTTGAGCCTCCCGTGTATTTGCTCCCTTCTCCCCTGTTACTATGGGGGAGAAGGGTTGGGGATGAGGGGGTACATTAGGCAATGCGACAAGCTTTTTACTCACGCGAACCTTGCCTTTGAAACCTCTACAAACGGGTTAATATTAAAGCGTCCGCGCCAGCCGGAACCCGATATTGCTCCCCCGTGACCCCGGCAAAAACCGCGCCCTATGCGTTGGGTTGGACTCTTCCATGCTGTCGAACCACGAGCCGCCGCGAATAAGCCGCGCGTTGCTGCCCGTCAGTTCCTCGCGCCCGTCCCCCGCGTGGTATGGGTAGCGGAAGTCCTGCGTCTGCCAGTTCTTACCCCAGCGCGTGCTGCACCACTCCCACACATTCCCGCAGAGATCCAGCGCCCCGCACCATGAGGTGTTTCCCGCCTCTGTCACCGCCCACGGGTGTCCGATCCGCCGTTCAGCCGTGTTGTAATTGCGCGGGCGTGGTGCTTCGGCATCCGGCCCCTGTGCCGCCGCTTCCCATTCCGCCTCGCTCGGCAAACGCCACGGCAAACCCTCCACCTCCGCCAACCACCGTGCAAACGCATCCCCTTCGTACCAGCTCACCCCCACAATCGGCTGGTCAGGCGGGTTAAACAACGGGTCGTCATAGAAGAAGGGATTGGTAATGGCTTTACCCTCCTGCCAGTGCCAACCCATCTCGCTCCAATAACGCGGCTCGGTATACCCACCCGCAGCAATGAACGCCAGAAATTCAGCGTTCGTCACCGTCGTTTGGGCGATTCCATACGCTGGCAGCGTCACCGTGTGGGCAGGGCGGCTGATGTTCACGCGGTTGTCGCCAATCGGGTAGGTTCCGGCAGGAACTTCGCAAATCGTAATCATAAATCTTGACCTGTCATACTTCCGTTAT
Organism: Bacteroidota bacterium; assembly: GCA_027492915.1. GTDB lineage: Bacteria > Chloroflexota > Anaerolineae > Aggregatilineales > Phototrophicaceae > CFX2. Next base: position 1,214 of record JAPUDW010000217.1, read on the forward strand.
TCATTCGCAGCGCCATTGTAGTAGACCGTGTTACAAAAATGAATTGCACACAACCTCAATCTTTGTTTCATAAGTTTAGGGTCATAATCAAATAGTTATTATTCGTAATCATTGCTGTGTATTGATGCGTACACAAACCTTATTCTCAAGGAATATGCCGATGAGTGTTCAAGTAACGTGGGATGACACCGCACAAACCATCCTGCATTATAAGATGGAAGGGCGTTGGCGCTGGACTGAACTCTATAATGCCGTCAAAGACGGTCATGCCATGAACAACAACGCCAACCAGAATGTATACGCCATCGTCAACTTGGAAGACAGCCTCGGCATCCCCCCCAGCGCCGTCGCCCAGTTCGGCACCCTATCCACCCTCAAGCGCCCCAATACCCGCATCGTCGTGTTCGTCGCTGGCGGTGGTTTCGTCTCTGCGCTTATCAAAACCTTTAACCGTGTTTACTCCGGTGCGGGCGTGCAATCCTGCTGGGTGCCGCACCTCGCCGAAGCCTACGCGCTCATCGCTCGCGAACGCACCCACTTCGAACCCGCCGTCTCCTAATCTCTTCCAATAAACCCCTCCATTGCAATATTTCCTCTCGTCTACAAGAGCCTCAAACGCTCCCGTTTTGTCACCCCTCTCCAAGCTGTACTCAGCACATTGGAGAGGGGCAGGGGGTGAGGTGTGTTATCCGTTTCCTAACCCTGTCACCATTCATCTCATAGCCTGTTTAAATGGTCGAATGCAATCTCGCGTAGGGGCGCGATACATCTACCCACCGCAGCCTTAATTTTTCTCTGTACGGGCGCAAGGCTTGCGCCCTCCGTACCCCACCACAATCCTAATCTTCTTTCCGTAGGGGCGGGTCTGATCCACTCCCATGCATCCTCACTATCCCGTCGCGAAATTACACACCTAAAGAATTTGCCTCCATCGCTTGCGACCGAAGGAAGTCCTTTAGGGCGGGGGAGGTGTCGCGTCAGCGACGGAGGGGGTCTGTAGTTGCATGATCTCTGCGCCCCTGCGGCTCATAGCCTTTGCCTTTGACTGACGACTAACAACTCTTCCCCAACCTTCTTTCTTACAAACCGACTATCGTGTTATACTCACCAACATGACACCTGAACCACCACCAACACCCCCGCTTTGGGTCATGCAGCTTCAAGCACGCGGCTTGGGCGGTGCGCTCGGTCTGGCGCTGGATGTGCTGGAGCCATTGGGGGCATTGGGGGCGCAGTTGGTTTGGGTCGCGCAGCCGGTCTTAAGCGTCTGGGTCGGGCGGGAAATCGTTCGCAGTTTTGCCCAAACGCTCGAAACACCCGCTGAATTGGAACAGATACGCCATTTTCTAGATCAATAAGCCTATTCGCGCGTTTGCAGAAATGCGCGATAATGGTTGAAGTCACTATTCATCATGGGTGGGGAACGTGGATAGCACAACCCGGTATCTGACCATCATCATTTTTGTGCTGGCCTTGGTCATCACGATTATCGTCACGCAATTTGTGCGGCGTCGGCGCAGCTTGTATATCCTGCGGAACATTCCGGCCATTCAGCGCCTGCCCTCAATGATCGGTGAGGCTATCGAGCAAAACCGTCCGGTTCACGTCTCGCTCGGCACCTCCGGCCTCGGCAGCGAAAACACCCTCGTCACCTTGGCGAATGCCGAACTGTTCTATCAGGTCACCCGCCGCGCCGTCATCGGTACCGCCGCCCCTATCTTCACCGTCGGCGATGCCAGTGCCTTGCCACTTGCGCAGGATACCCTCCGTCGTGCCTATGCTTCCCGCAGCACCATCAGCAGTATGCCCTACAGCAGCGCCCGCTGGTATCCCGGTGCCGGTCACTCCTTGGCCTTCGCCGCTGCCCTAACCGCCACCCTTGCCGATGATCGTGTCGGGGCGAATATACTCGGTGGCAGCTTTGGGCCGGAACTCGCCTTGGTCGCCGAAGCCGCCGCCCGCCGCAATCAAACCATCATCGCCACCAGTGATCAGTTAGAAGGGCAGGCCGTCGCCCGTGTCATGTCCGATGAAACCCTCATCGGCGAAGAAGTATTCGCGGCGGGTGCTTACCTCGGCGAATCATCCGCGCAAATTGGCGGCTTGGTCGCCACCGATATACTGCGTATACTGCTCATTCTCACCATCCTCGCGCCGACCATCATCCACCTCGGCAACTCATTCTTTGATGGCAGCTTCGGTGTCATCCTTCAGAACTTTATTCGCAGCCTTTCGGGAGGGGGATAACCGATGGCACGTCTCGGCTCTGCGCTCGCTACCGCCATTGTCATCGTCGTCGGCTTATGGACGTTCTTCGGCCTCGTCATCGGCTCAAGTACCGACCTCGGTACCATCTCTGATCTTGCTCAGGGTGTTGGCCTCTCGCCCATCACCAATATCTTCTTACAAATCACCGTCATCACCGTCGCCATCACGGTTTTAATTGGCATCCTCAACCTGTTATTGGTGCATCTCGTCCGCATCTTTGGTAAGGGCAAAGCCATTTCCCAGCGCATCAACAGCTTCGTGCTGGTCGTCAGCGCCGTCGCTGTAATCGTCTTGGGCATTCTCGAACGCGCGGGGACGCTCACAGGCTCACCATCCCCCACCACCGTCCTCTTAGAAGGTGTGCAGGTCTCCATCGAATCCGCCTTAGCCGGTTTGGTACTGTTCGCGCTGGTCTATGGCGCTTACCGTATGATGCGCCGTCATGTTACAGGTAGCGCCTTGCTCTTTACGCTGGTGCTGCTCCTGATGCTCACCGCCGCGCTGCCCTTTAGCACCCCCGGCATTCGTGCGGTCGCAGCCTTGCGCGATTGGCTCATGGCGGTACCCGTCAGTGCCGGTGCGCGGGGCATCCTGCTAGGGATCGCCTTGGCCGCCACCGTCGCCGGTGCTCGTGTCCTCATCGGGCAAGATCGCTCCTACCGGGATTAATATGATGCATACCACCTTTTATCCCATCACCAAAAATACCTTCCCAACTCGCGTAGGGGAGGGTCTCAGACCTTCCCGTGTATTTGCTCCCTCCCCTGTCACTACGGGGAAGGGCTGGGGTGGGGGTTTCTTTCCCACTTCAACAGGTAATTTTTCCAGTGACTTTCTCCGGCAAACGGGGGACAAGGCATGACTGACGATTATAATAAGCGTCCGCCAGATGACGAACCGGAAGATGATCTCGACTGGCTGAAAAATACGCCAGATGACGACTCTCCCGCCTCGCGCTCCGGCGACAATCTAGGTTTTACAGGCGAACTAAGCTGGCGTCAGGAACTTCAAGACGCCTTTGACGACCAACTTGATCAGGCCAATAATGCCGATACGCCCGATTGGCAGCGTTCCAGCGACAACCAACCTGCCAGCGGTTCCGGCAAAGCGGGTTCGTTGGGCTTTACTGGCGAACTCGATTGGCTTCGCGCATCCGGTCAGGGGCAAGCCGACGACGACTCTCCCATTCTCGACGACACGCCCGATTGGTTACGTGCCGACGACGAGGCTGATGAATCGCCTGCTGCTCAGTCGCCCATCTTTGACGACTCACCCGATTGGCTGCGCGGTAGTGATGTGGATGACGAACTTCCCGCTGCCGAACCCCTCACCCTCGATGACTCACCCGATTGGTTAAGCGGTATCGCGCCCACACCCGCCGAGCCGGAAGCCGCCGACACTGGCGTTCCCGATTGGCTGGCGCGGATGGACTTGGCGCAAAGCACGCCCTCGCCCGATGAATCCGCTGACGACGATATACTCGGTAACGACTCGATGGATTGGCTGCGTCAGGACGACTTCGGCGACGAGGACTTGGAACCCGCCTTGAATGACGACGCGCCGGATTGGATGTCCCAACTCGGTGGCTCAACACCGGATGAAGATGCGCTGCCTGCCGCCGCCTCACCCGCCGCCGCCCCGCCCGATACCGGCGAACTGGCATGGCTGCAAGAATACGCCGCCGAGCCGACCGCCGAACAAGAAATTATCGACCCCGCCGATACCGGAGCTGCCGACATCCCCGACTGGCTGACGAGCATCTACGACGACCAGCCAGAAGCTCCCGCTGAAGCTGCACCCGTGTCAGCCTCGTGGCTGGATGACGACGATGACAGCACGGCAATCAGCGAGCAGCCCGCCGAAGTCGATATGCCCCCGTGGCTGATGGAAAATCCGCCCACCGATCCCAACGACGACCTCTTTGGCGAGTTCGACACCGGAATGCTGCGCGATGCTGCCGAGGCCGACTTCTCCGCATCGTCCACAGCCGAACCACCGACCGACCAGTCCATGCCCAAAGGCCGCATTACCGACTGGCTGGAACGCGAAAGCGAAGCCGCCGCCGCCCGCATCGAGCAGGATGACTTCCTCAACACGCTGCCCGAATTTACGACCGCTACGGGTGAGTTTCCCGTCGTGCCGTCCGAAGAAGCCGCCGCCATTGGCGATAACTGGTTTGACGAAAACGAGCCGGAACCCTTCGACGCCGCTGATGGCGCACCCGCATGGCTGACCGAATTACAGTCGCAGGACGAACTCCCGCAGACCGACTACGAACTCCCGTCCGACGAGGACTTATTCGCTGGCTTGGGCGATGTCCCGCCGCCTGCCGCCGAACCCGTTCAACCCGCCGCTGCTGGTAAATTCTTCAACACCGGCGAACTGCGCGACATTGACGACATACTCTCGGCCTACAAAGACATCGAAACCGGTGTCAGCGACCAAACGGGGCAATTCCTCAATCCTGCCGATTTCGACATGGACAGTCTTTTGTCCGCTGCCGAACTCGAAAAAATTAACAACATTCGCCGCCCCGATGACCGCCAATCTGGTACCGATGACCTCGGCCTCGAAAAGAGTGATTGGCTCTCTGACCTTGGTGTCAGTGTCGGCTCAGATGATGTCTCTGCCGCCGCTATCGTCCGTAAGCAGGCGCAAAATGAGCGCGACCTCGAAGACCTGTCCGATCCCTTGCGTGCCCTTCATGCCGCTGGCTTGGATCTCCCCGCGCCCGTAAGCGACGATGCCCCCGACAGCATGAAAGCCTTGCTCATCGGCGTGCCGGAAATTATCGCCCCTGCTCCGTTGCGTATCGGCAAACCCGGCTTGGCTGATGATCTGGTACTGAATGCCGCCCAACGGGAAAAAATTAATCTGCTGCAATCGCTGGTCGCCACCGAAGACACCCGTAAGCCGCAGTTGTCCGCCATTGATACCACCCTTGAAGATGCCCCCGACCTTGATGATATTGCCGGTGCAGCACCCGTTGCGGTGCCGGTTTCCAACCGCGTCGTGCGTCGCGCCCGTCTCAAGATCGACCGCCTGTTGATCGCTGTCGTCTTGGCAGCCGCCATCATCCTGCCTTTTGTGGTGCGCGGCCTCCGCATCGGTCAACTGCCGCCCGTCAGCTTCATCGCGGGTAGTCCGCAGCAAGTCGCCTTCGACCGTGTTGCCGTTCTCCAACCGGGTGATATTGTGCTGGTCGCCACCGAATACGGCCTGACCAATGCCGCTGAACTGGATACCACACTCGACACCCTCTTGCGTCACATCTTCGCGCGGGGCGCACGTCCGGTCATCGTCAGCACCAACCCCATTGGCCTCTTGCACGCCAAAAACGTGCTTGAACGTGGCGTTGTTTCGGGTCTCGACATCAAATCCGGCGGCACCGATAGCAGCGGTAATGTCGTCGTCAACCCCGGCACCGGCTTGAACCGCTTCGGGCGCATCATCGTCCCGCTGCGTGATTACGTTATCGCCCCCTTCATCGCTGGTGAAACCATCGGCTTGCGCAATTTCACAGCCAACATCGCCGGTGCGCTCACTGCCGATATGAACAGTAAGCCCACAGGCTTGAATCTCACATCCCTCAACGACTTCGCCCTCATCGTCGTCATCGGCGAACGCAGTGACGATATTCGCCGCTGGGCGGAACAAGCCGCGCCGCTGACCACCAGCCCCATGCTCATCGCCGTAAGTGCCGCCGCTGGCCCCTTGGCGCAGCCTTACGCCGCTGCTGCTGGTGATGGCTTGCTCATCGGCTACAAAGATGCCTATACCTACCGCGCCATCTTGGAAGCACAGGCTCCGCTTGCGCCCATCCCCGGTGCGACTGACGTACCGACCATCGTGCCCACGAACCCGCCGACTGCCACCTTCACACCGCAGACACCCACGGCGACCGCCACCATTACGCCCACCGTCACCGCCAGCCTCACGCCCACCGTGACGCAAACACCGACGATTACCAATACGCCGACTATCACCTCGACGCCGACCGAGACACCGACGATTACGCCGACCTCAACCAACATCCGCGCCACTGACCTGCCGCCCACATGGACACCCACCACCCGCGCCGGTGGCAGCACCAGCATTGGTGAGCCGGGCATGACCATTCAGGGCGTCGTCAATGTGTCCGAATCCGTCAACGTGCGTGATAACCCATCGCGCTCCGGCACACCGGTTACCGCGCTCCCCGGTGGTTCGACTGTTCAAATCATCGGTCGCAACGAAGATGGCACATGGCTGCAAATCCGCCTCCCCGACGACCGCGAAGGTTGGGTCTCTGCCCAGTTCATTCGTATCATCGAGCCGGTCACCGCCACACCCGTCGCCTACCATGTCGATCCCAACGCGGTCGTTGACCTGCTTTCAGACTCCAGCTACCGTCCGGTGGCCTTCCGGCAAGATACCACGACCACGCCCGAAGCCACCTTAACCCTCGGTGTACCATCCACCTTGGCGGCTCCTGCTGCGGCTCCGCTGCCCGCGCAGGGTAGCCCTGTCGTGCAAACGCCCTATCGAGATCAGCGCTGGTATGCCATGACGCTCGGCCTGCTGGCAATCATCGGCATCATCACCTTGGGGGCCATCATCAATATCGTGCGCGGGCTGCTTCGAAGGGGGCGCAAGTGACCGGCGATCAAATCGGCCTCTGGGCTGGGTTTGTCTTTACCTTAATGATTTTTAGTTACCTGCTGGGGGATAACTTCCTCTATCGGCTGGCGATCTATGTCTTTACCGGCCTCACCGCTGGTTATATCGCCATCATCACCGTCGAAAGTGTTCTCCTGCCGTGGCTGCGTGGCACACTCCTTGCCGCCAATGGCGACATCGGTGCGCGGGCTTTGGGCATGGTTCCTTTCCTCTTAGGGCTGATGCTCCTGCTAAAGTCCTCGCCGCGTTTGGGGCGCTTCGGCAACATCGCCATCGGCTTCATCATCGCCGTCGGTACGGCTGTCGCCCTTGCCGGTGCCATCGCCGGAACACTCATCCCGCTGGCAAATGCCACAGGCAGCGGTGTCGCCCTCGACCCGCTCAATGGCTTCTTGATCTCCATCGGCGTCATCAGTACCTTGCTTTACTTCTGGTATCTGGCGCGTCGTCGTCCCGATGGCACTGTCCAGCGTGGTCTTGTACTGCGCTCGATTGGCGTATTGGGGCAGGGCTTCATCATCATTACGCTCGGCGCACTTTATGCCGGTGCAATCTTGACCAGCTTGACCATTTTTAGTGAGCGCATCGCCTTTCTACTCGCGCGCATTACGGGAGGCTGAAACCGGTGTCCGAAGAACATTCAGGCTCGATCCTAGCAATTGATTTTGGTAATGTGCAAACCCGCGCTTTGCTCATTGACCTTGTTGACGGTCTCTACCGCTTGGTCGCGCGTGGCAGCACCCGCACCACCGCCGGTTATCCGGCCAACGATGCACGCCTCGGCCTTAACCGTGTCGTTGAACAAATCACCGCCGTTACCGGACGCAAACTCCTCACCAACGACGGTAAAATCATCACCCCCGAACAAAACGACCGCTCCGGTGTCGATTATTTTGTCACCACCGCCAGCACCGGACGCACCATGCGTACCGTCGTCGTCGGCCTCGTGCCGGATGTCAGCATCGCCAGCGCCCGCCGTGCCTTAGCCGGAACCTATGTCGAAATTGTCGAGGCGCTCACCCTCGAAGATGGTCGCTCCGTCGAGCAGCAAATTAACGCCATCATCGGCAGTCGCCCCGATCTCATCTTCATCACCGGCGGCATGGAAGGCGGCGCGGAAGAACCCGTGCTGCGGCAGGCCAATGCCGTTCAGCAGGCACTCCGCTTAATCAAAGGTGGCCGCAAACCCGCCTTGCTCTATGCCGGCAATTCGGTACTCGCTCCCGCCATGCGTGACTTGTTCGGCACGTTGGCAACACTCTTCATCGCCCCCAACATTCGCCCCAGCCTCGATGACGAAGAACTCGAAGGCGCACAGGCGCAGTTGGCCCTCGTCTATAACGACCAGCAGGCCAAGCGCGGCAGCTTCGGTGCGCTCACCCGCATGAGCCGCAACGGTGTGCTGCCCACCGCCCAGAGCTACAACCTTATCACCGACTATCTAGGGCAGGCCACGGAAAAAAATGTGCTGGCAGTCGATGTCGGCAGCGCCGTCGGCATTCTCTCAGCCTACGTCGAAGATCACGTCAGCACCAGCATCCGTACCGATATTGGCCTCGGTCACAGCGCCGATAGTCTCTTATCAACGGTCGGTTCAGCCACCATCAACCGCTGGCTGCCTTTCGTCACCACCACCAACCAGATTCGCCATTACGCCCTCAACAAAACCCTGCTTCCCGGCAGCGTGCCGGAAACCATCAAGGGTGTCTTTTTGGAACATGCTTTCCTCCGCGCAGGTATCGGTGCGCTGGTGGAAGCCTCGCGCCCCACATGGGAAAAGCATCTCACCTCAACACAAAACACACTCCCGCCCCAGTTTGATACCGTCATCGGTGCGGGTGCTGCCTTGACGGAAACTGGCTCGTCCGGCTTCGGTACACTCCTGCTGCTCGATGCCCTTCAAGCCACCGGCGTAACCCGCATCCAGCTCGACTCCTTTGGTGTCATCGCTGCCCTCGGTTCGCTGGCCTACGCCAACCCCGAAGCCGTGGTGCAGGTCTTGGAAAGCAGCAGCTTGGAAACCGCCGGTACGGTCTTTAGCATCTCCGGTATTCCCGCGCTCAACCGTCCTGTCCTGCACGTCCGCATCAAAACCTCCGATGGTCAGGTCATCAAGCATCACGTCGCCGGTGGGCATATCTGGGTCTACCCGCTCGGCATCGGCAAAACCGCCACGGTGGATGTCAGCGCCGGACGTGGCCTCAACATTAACGGTCGCCGTCGTGTAAAAGTAACCGCTGAAGGGGGGACTGTTGGCTTAATCTTCGACGGTCGCGGTCGTCCCGTGCCGTTGGCGCTGGATGCGGCTGGTCGTGCTGCCCAGATCCCCCTGTGGATTTCCGAAATCACCGGCAATCCGCCCATCTTGATTGCTGACGACTGGCTGACCGAAGCCGCAGACGAAGGTTCTGCCCTCGACTTGGAAGCCGAAGATGCCCTTCGCAAGTCGAAGCAGCGCGGCGGCTTGTTTGGCGGCGGTGGTCGGCGTAAGACCGCCAAAGAGGAAAAACCGGTCGTGCTGCCCCCTGACCTGCGCTCGAAAAATGCCGTGCCGGAAAATGATGTCGATCTGCAAGACGAATTAAATAATCTGAGACGATAAGCCTATGCCCTACTATCCCGATCAACGCCACGCGCTCGAAATGACCACCATTCAGCGCGAACAAACCCTCCCCGAAGATGCCATCGGCTCGGTCGATGTGCGTCAGGGAGCCAGCGTCAATCTGCGTGATATTGTCGCGCGGGGCATCCTGCCTTCCCGCTATGTCATGGTCGATGCCGCCAAATCCATGCGCCTCAAGCCAACCGACGATCTCGGTGACTACCTCAAAGTAAGCGTCGGTGATCTCGTCAGCACCAAAGATGTCATCGCCGAAGTGCCGAAAACCCGCCGCCGCGCCATCGCGCCTGTGGATGGCATCGTCGCGGATGTCAACAACGGTCAGATCATCATCCAGATCGAGCCGGAAACCGTGGAACTCGAAGCGGGTTTGGATGGGCAGGTCATCCGTGTGCAGCAGGGGCAGGGTGTCGTCATCGAAACTTACGGCTCGGTCGTGCAGGGTTCGTGGGGCAACAGCCGCCGCGTCATCGGCACGCTCAAAACCGAACCCACCGCTGGCTTGGAAAGTCTCTACGGCGAAGACCTCGATATCCAGTTTCGCGGAGCCATCGTCGTCACCCGCCGCCCACTCCGTCAAACCGGCTTAGATGTCATGGAAGATCAAAACCTTGGCGGCATCATCGCCCCCAGCATCGAAGCTGATCTCATCGACGCGGTTTTAGCCGTCAAAGGCGCGGTTATGTTGACCGAAGGCTTTGGTTCGCTGAGAATGAGTGGTCTAGTGTACAATATGCTGAATAACTTCAATGGGCGGCAGGCCACCCTCGAAGCGGTGCAGCCGAACCGCTGGCAAACACGGCGGCCTGAGATCATCGTCAATCCTTCTGGACGCGGGGCATCACGCGCAGTTCGCCCCAATCTAAACCAGACGTTAACAGTTGGCACCAATGTCCGTATGACCCGCATTCCGCACGCGGGTGACATCGGTACTGTTGTGAACTTGCCAAAAACGCCCATTCTGTTAGAGAATGGATTGCAGGTGCTTTGTGCAGAGGTCGAAAGCGTAACGGGTGAGCGCTTAACCGTTCCACTGGCGAACTTAGAGGTATTTGGTAGATAATAGTGCGTTATAGTAGAATAACGCCGCGTCAGCCTTGAAGGGGAGAACAATATGGGTTTCAATAGAAAAGACTTGCAAGACGACGACGATTTTAATTTTGACGATGATGATTTTAAATTTGATGAAGAGCCTAACGGCGATAGCTTCAAGTTTGATGATGATGCGCCCGATATTGATTTAGATAACGCCAACGATACCGGCTTCGGCTTCGAGGCGGACGATATGCCCGAACTCAACGAGGAAGGCACCCCGCCGCAGCGCACCAATCGCACCTTTGTGATTATCGCCGCGCTCATGGTGATTCTGTTCCTCGCGGGTCTCGCCGCCGTCCTGTTCCTTGCCACCCAAAACAACGGCCCCACCGATAACCAGTTAACCGCGACTTCCATCGTCGCGACCAATAACGCCGTACAAATTCTCGCCGAGCAAACTGGAACCGCCGCCGTAGAATTGGCGTTTGCCCAAACCCAAACGGCCAGCGTCCCCACCGCGACAGCAACCGCGACGCGCGAACCCACCATCACCCCAACACCCACCGAACCCGCGCTGCCCACGATTGACCCGACCATTGAAGCAGCCAACATTCTGCTCACACAGGTCGCCAGCGAAGCCACGCAAACTGCCGAAGCCGCGTTGATTACACCCACCGTCCTCGCGCCGGATACCGATGCCGTCGCCGCGACAGGTACTGCCCTCGCCGCCTTGCTCGGTGGTGCCAATAACGGCCTCGCAACCGATATTCCCGGTCTGGCCTCGCCCACGGCAGAAGGTGGCATCATCGGTGTCGTACCCACCCGCCTCCCCGACAGCGGCTTCTTCGATGACGTAGGCTCTGGCAATAACGTTGGCCTCGTCGCCCTGCTCGCGCTCGGCTTGGTTGGTGTCATCGGTATCTCCCGCGTCGTCCGCGCAAAGAATACCTAACGCCCCTACGCCCATCCATCTCCCAAAATAAAAGGATGCCCCGCGCATCCTTTTTTTATTTCCCCCCGCCGCCCTTCCCCGTAGGGCATGGTCTGAGACCCTTCCGTCCCCTCACCCACACCACGCGCTGCGTCCGCGCCACCCCCCCCAAACATTATCTCTATTGTAGG
>JAPUDW010000218.1 GCA_027492915.1 Bacteroidota bacterium
GTAGACGAGGGCGGTGAAGGGATCGTTGGCGCTGTAGGGCTGCCAGCCGATGCCGGTGTGGTCGAGCATGATGAGGTCAGCCTGTTTGCCAGCCGTCAGGTCGCCGATTTGGTCAGCGAGGCCGAGCGCTTTCGCCCCGCCTTCGGTGGCAATCGCCAGCACATCACGGGCAGGCAGCGCACCGGGGGTTTTCTCGCGGAAGCTGGCGAGTTTGGCGAGTGTCCGCATTTCCCCAAACAGGTCATAGTCATTGCTGTTGCAGACGTTATCCGTGCCAAGCGCGATATTGACCCCCGCGTTCCGCATCCCCACGATGGGCGCGGCATCCGCACCGGCACGCATTGAGGCGCTGGGGCAGGTGACGGCGGTAAACGGGTAACGGGCGAGAGTCGACCAATCGGCCTGCGGAATCGTGACCGAATGCGCGGCGATAATCGGGCGGTCGAGCATCCCCAACGTCGCCATTTTTTGTACGGCGCTCATGCCAAAGTCGCGTTCGCAAATCTCATCTTCCTCGCCGGTGGTGGAGAGGTGAATATGGAAACCCACGCCGTACTTCTCGGCAAGCATCCGTTCACGTTCCATCAATTCGAGCGAGTTATCGACAAAGAAGGCGTGTGGCCCGATCCAGCCCTGCACCCGCCCCTCACCCTTGCCGCCCATCTCCTCAAGGAAGCCTTCAAGCTTGGTCAGTTCGCGTTCACGGGCGGCGGGGTCGCCGAGTTCGACCACGCCGTAACCGAGCGCGGCGCGTAACCCACTTTGTTTGACGGTGGGTATCACCTGATCCATAAAGAAATATTGGTCGGCGAAGGTGGTTGTTCCGGTGCGGATCATCTCGGCACAGGCGACCGCGACCGCCGCCGGAACCATATCGGGTGTCATCACCAGTTCGAGGGTGCGGATGGTGTTGTACCAGCCGTCAAGCGTGAACAGCGACACGCCTTCCGCCAACCCACGAAAGAGCGTCATCGGTGTGTGGGTGTGCGTGTTGACGAGGCCGGGCATGATGAGCTTGCCGGATGCGTCGATGCGCTGGTCGTAGCTGCGGTTCGGCAGCGCGGCCATATCACCGACATCGGCGATGCGGTCATCTTCGATCACCACATAGCCACGCGGGAACACATGATCCGCTTGACCGAGGCACAGGATATAAGCGTCGTGCAGGAGCGTTGAAGTCATACCGAAACCCCTACCCTAGTCCTCCCCGTAAACAAGGAGGGGATAAATACAATACTTGAGAAATAGCAATCACAAGTTGAAAAATCGTTACCCTACCACGCGATCAACAAAGAACGCCTCGAAGCGCGGGGTATCGACCGAGGTTGCCAGTTGGATGCTGCTTTGCTCGTCACTCTGCGGCTGGCGCATCAACGTTACACCGGGGGCGGGGTCGTCTTTACCTTCGACCAGCATCACCACCTTTTGCAGCGTGACGAATGTGGGGTCGATGACCACGCCAATTGCCAGCGGATCGTGCAGGCTGGTACGCCCGAAGCGTTGGAAGCGCGGGTAACGGGCGAGCTGGTCAGCCACGGCGGCGTGGAAGGGCGTGTTCACCGCCTGAATGCGCTTCAGCCCCTCGTCAGTCACGTCAACCTGCGTGGTAATATCCAGCGGCACCAGCGTAATCGGTGCGCCGGAAGCGAATACGATTTTTGCCGCGTCAGGGTCGCACACGATGTTGTGCTCAGAAATGGGCAGATCGAGCCGGTTGATGCTGCGTGCCACGCCGCCCATGATCGTCAGGTGGGCGAGATTTTGCGCGATGCGCGGTTCTTTTTGCAGGGCAAGCGCGATGTTGGTCAGGGGGCCGATGGCGATCAGATGGATTTTGCCGGGGCTGCCCATCACCCGCTCGACAATCACATCCGGCGCGTAACCCGCCGCGGGTTGCAGCGCCTCGTCAGCCGCGTCCAATAAACCCTGTCCTTCGTGGCCTTCCCAGTAAATGGGGCGCGATGAGCCGATAGGGTCTTTGGCACCGGCATACACCGGAATATCGGTGATACCGCGCAGCTTGAGCAGCTTCATCACCATGCGGCTGCGCAGGGTGACATCCCCGTAAACGCAGGTGACTGCTTCCAGACGCAGTTCCGGTGAACCAAGCAGCAGGGCAAGCGCGAGGCAGTCGTCAATATCAGTTCCAATGTCGGTGTCGAGGATAACGGAGATGGTCATATTATTACAATTCAGATGTGGTTATAAACAGATTAAGCAACATTAGCAAGAACGGTTGAAAAATGCTATTCTTTTTTCATGCGTTTTGCCACAAACACATTCCTATTGGAAATGTTCCAATAGAACAGACTTTGTTTAATAAGGAGTAGGCGATGTTAAAAAGAATTGGTGTTATGTCTTTGCTTTCATTGATATTGGCTGCCATCCTGGTAGTGGGTGCAGTTCCGGCACTGGCGCAAGACACTGAATATGTTGATGCGTGCCTTGCCACCGGCGCAGAAGCTACCGCCGAAGCGACCGAAGCAGCCGCAGCCGTGGATAACAGCGGCGTTCGCTTTTCGATCATTCTACCGAACCCCCGTGGTGACCGTTCGTTCATCGACTCGGCAGCCGCCGGTGCAGAACGCGCTATCGCTGAATTGGGCGTGACCGGCACCATTGTTGAAACTGCCGGTGAGCAGGAACATGATGCGGCCATTCGCCGTGCCGTTCAGGACAGCCCTGACCTGATTATCACGATTGCCGTTGGTTCGGATACCGTGGAAGAAATCGCAGACGAATTCCCTGACCAGAAGTTTGGTGCTCAGGAAACCTTCTTCCCCGTCACCCCTGACTATCCCAATTTGGCACTGTTCAACATTCTGACCCACGAAAACAGCTACCTCGCCGGTATCGCCGCTGGTATGCTGACCCGTACCAAGCATGTGGGCGCGGTTGGTGGTTTGGATACCCCCGGTATCAACCTATTCATCGTCGGCTTTGAAGAAGGCGTGAAGTCGGTATGCGCGGACTGCACCCTCGACCGTGCTTATGTCGGCGGCTTCTCTGACCCTGTAAAGGGCAAGGAATTGGCGAACGGCTTGTTCGCTGGCGGCGCGGATATTCTGTACCAAGTTGCGGGTCGCAGCGGTGAAGGCGTGCTGGAAGCCGCGAAGGACACCGGCAACTTTGCCATTGGCGTTGATAGTAATCAGGACGATTTGTATCCGGGAACGGTGATCGTCTCTGCGATGAAGCGCGTCGATAACGCCGTGTTCTCGTTCGTCCAGAGCGTCGTGGATGGCACCTACGCCCCCGGTTTGCAAACGGTCGGCCTCAAGGAAGGTTTCGCTGGCCTGAGCTGGGACGTGGGCGTTTGCTCGCGCACCTTCGATGCCACCGGCCCCGCTGATCTGGTCGAGAAGCTGCCCGCCGTTCGTGCTGCGATTGCCGAAGCACAGGCCAAAATCCTCAGCGGTGAGTTGGTTGTGACCAACGCGCTTGAGGACATGGGCAGCTAAGGCTCGCATGTTGTTCGGATAACTCAGTAAGCAATAGGGGTGAACACACTGCGGTTCGCCCCTATTGTTATGGTAAGGCGACCAATCAGGCCACCTCACCCAAATAGAGGCCATTATGTAGGGACGCGGTACATCGCGTCCGACAATCCAATTTTTAACTCGTTCTGAAGTTACCGTGTTAGATTAGTCGATTCGTTGTTGTACGGAGCAAGTCATGCCGAACGCGATTGAGATGCGCCAGATTCGTAAGTATTTCGACTCGACTGGCGTAGTGGCCTGCGATAACGTCGATCTGAGCGTTACCAAGGGTGAAATCCACGCGCTGGTGGGGGAAAACGGCGCGGGTAAAACCACGTTGATGAGCATCCTCTACGGCCTCGTGTCGCCCGACAGCGGGCAAATATTGGTGGATGAAAAGCCGGTTCATATCAGCCACCCGAATGATGCCATCCGCGCGGGGATCGGCATGGTACATCAGCACTTCAAACTCGTCCCCAACTTTACGATTGCCGAAAATATTATGCTGGGGATCGAGCCGAACCAACTCGGCTTCATCAACAGCGGCACCGAAGCCGAAGCTGTACGTAAGTTGTCGGAAAGTTTCGGTCTGCCGGTCAACCCCAACCTGCGTGTCTCGGAAATATCAGTCGGGTTGCAGCAGCGGGTGGAAATTTTGAAGGCACTCCAGCGCAACGCCCAAGTCCTTATCTTGGACGAGCCGACGGCTGTTCTCACCCCGCAGGAAGTCCATGAACTCTACAGTGTTATCCGCAAACTGGCGGAAAATGGACGTACCATTCTGCTCATTACCCACAAGCTGCTGGAAGTTAAAGATGTTGCCAACCATGTTAGCGTCATGCGGCGTGGGCAGATGATCGGCACCCATAACGTTGCCGATGTCACCATTCGCGATATGGCACGGATGATGGTCGGGCGTGAAGTTATCCTCCAAGTCGAAAAGAAACCGGCACAACCAGCAGAAGTCGTGCTTAAGGTTGAAAACCTGCTGGTCGCTGGAACGGGCGGCGTGCCAGCCGTTAAAGGTGTTGATCTTGAAGTGCGCGCCGGTGAAATCCTCGGTGTCGCGGGGGTCAGTGGCAACGGTCAGAGCGAACTGGTGGAAGCCATCACCGGCTTGCGTACCGCCGACGCAGGGAAGATTACTTTTCTCGGCAAGGAGGTTACCCGCAGCACCGTACGCGACCGACGTAACATGGGCATGGCGCATATTCCCGAAGATCGCATGATTGTCGGCCTGAACTTGCGTACCAACCTTGATGAGAATGTGGTGGTCACGCGCTACCGCGAATCACCGTACTCCAAAAACGGCATTTTCAACCGCAAGCCGATCCGTGATTTGGCACAGCGTATTATCGACACTTTTCAGGTCAAATCAGCGCGGGTGGGCGAAGGCATCTCCACCCTGTCCGGCGGTAACCTGCAAAAGATCGTGCTGGGGCGCGAACTCAACGGCAGCCCCAAGCTGGTTATCATCAACCAACCGACACG
Source organism: Bacteroidota bacterium (assembly GCA_027492915.1). Classification (GTDB taxonomy): domain Bacteria; phylum Chloroflexota; class Anaerolineae; order Aggregatilineales; family Phototrophicaceae; genus CFX2. The sequence goes on from JAPUDW010000218.1 coordinate 4,971, forward strand.
CGGTTTGGATGTCGGCAGCATCGAGTTTGTGCATAAAACCCTGATACAAGCGCGAGATGATGGTGCGGCAATCTTGCTGATCTCGGTTGAACTCGAAGAGATTTTTTCACTTAGTGACCGGATTGCGGTGATGTTCGACGGGCATATTAATGGTGTTATCGCCCGTCAAGACGCGACCGAGCAGGATGTGGGCTTGCTGATGGCAGGCGGTAGTTTAGAGTCAGAGAAAGTGGCAGTATCATGATACGTCTGCGGCAGGTATTTGAAAACGCGGCTATTCCGATTATAGCGGTTTTGCTCGGTTTGCTGGTCAGCGCTTTGTTCGTACTGTTTTCGGGCAACGACCCTATACAAACCTACGAGCGCTTATTCTGTGAAGGCTTTGGCCCACGCGGCTGCCAGAACTTCAGTGATCTGGTGATTTTCCGTGCAGCGCCAAAAGAGGCTCCCGAAGCCTTCCAAACCTTCTTCGCGCCTTTTTACGGTGGCGGTGGTCATCCGTTGTCGGTGGTCATCGAGCGCACCACTATCCTCATTCTAACCGCGCTGTCGGCAACGGTGGCCTTTCAAGCGGGGTTATTCAGCATCGGCATGGATGGGCAGTTGGTGCTGGGGGCGCTGACGGCGGCTTTCTTCGGCTACTGGCTGCCGGGGCAAATTTACGCGCTTACCGGCGTGGTAGACCCCGATGCCGCGCCCGAAGCCTTGAAAACCGTGATGCACCTTATCGTGCCACTCATCTGCATTAGTTTGGCGATGGGTGTCGGGGCGATCTATTCATGGATCGCCGGATACCTCAAGGTCAAGCTGAACGTCAATGAACTTATCAGTACCATCATCCTGAATGCGCTGGCGGTGCGCTTCGTTCACTTTATGGTCAATAACCCGCTGCGGGCGGATACGACCAACACGGCGCGAACGGCGCGTATTGACGATACGGCATGGCTTATTCCCTTCAACCGGGCGGCACTGTCGGATGTCGAATGGTTCTCCGGTTCGCGGGTGGGCGTGGGCATCCTGATGGCGATCATCGCGGCGATAGCGATTGGCTTCTACCTGTGGCGTACCACCGCCGGTTACGAGCAGCGTATGACACGCGGTTCGGGAATGTTTGCCCGTTTCGCGGGTGTCGCCAGCCAGCGAGCCGCCTTACGGGCCATGCTCATCAGCGGTGCGCTGAGTGGCTTGGCAGGGGCTATTCAAATCCTCGGTGTCGAACGGCGATTGGTGGATGGTTTCGCCAATGCTGGCATCGGCTTTGATGGTGTGCTGGTGGCTGTACTGGCACGAGAGTCGATTGTGGGCATTTTGATCGTCGGCTTATTCTTCGCGGGACTGGAACAGGGGGCGATTAACCTTCAGTTTGGTAACGTGCCGCGCCAGTTAGGGGGCATCATCATCGCCTTCATCATCCTGCTGAACTCGATGGAAGATTTCTTTCGCCGGATTTTTACCCGCATCCGGCTGCGACTGCGACCACCACCAGCCAGTAAAACGACGAGTGAGGTGAAAGCCATATGATCGCCTTACTCAACCAGAACAGCCGCCAACTGCGGCTTGGTCTTATCGTCATCGGCATCATTATCGCGGTGCTGTTCTTCTTCGGTATGCCCGAAATTTTGGTGCAAAGCAGTATCCGGCTGGCGACCCCATATATCCTTGGTGCGTTAGCGGCGTTGATTGCCAGTCGTGCGGGTGTGCTGAACCTTGCGATTGAGGGCATGATGCTGCTCGGTTCGTTTATCGCGGTGGTCGTGCTGTACAAAACCGGCTTGAACCCGATTTTCGGGGTGTTGGGGGCGATGCTTTCCGGCGGGGTGCTGGGTTTAATATTCGCCATTCTTTACCTGCGGATCAAGATCAACCTCGTCATTCTAGCGTTGGCGTTGAACCTGTTCGTTGCCAATGCGACCGTGTTCTTCCTGCGTGTATCCTTCGGGCAGTTCGGCACGTTGGCAGACCCCAGCATCAACAGCCTGCCGTTGATTAACCTGCCAGCGAACCTGCTGCAAGCCGTGCCGGTTTTAACGCGGCTCAGTGGTTATAACATCCTCGTCTATACCAGTTGGGTGCTGGTGTTCCTCGTCTGGCTGATGTTGTTCCGTACCCGTTTCGGGCGGCATATCCGTGCCGTGGGTGAGAATAAAGAGGCGGCGGAAACGGTCGGCATTAATGTGACGCTGGTACAAATCTTCGCTTTGACGATCAGCGGGGCATTAGCAGGCATGGCGGGTTCGTTCCTGTCCATCGGCGTGTTGAGCCAGTTTGTCGAGGATATGACATCCGGTCGCGGCTGGACGGCGATTACCGTGTCGTTGTTCGCCTTTGAGCAGCCGGTGGCGGCATTCTTGACCTCGTTGTTCTTTGGCTTGTCGGAGTCACTGTCGTTCTACTTCCAAACGCAGTTGAAGATTAACCTGCCGCCAGATTTGCTGCTGGCAATTCCACAGTTGGCGACTTTGTTGGCGCTGGTGCTGGTGGCGCTGCGTATCCGTGCGGCTGAACTGTTGAAGCGGCGGAACTTCGTGGCGCAGTTCGGGCAGGAACTCAAGAATTTGGGCAAGGGGATCGTCCGCAGCGAGGGGTAGGGAATACAAAGGCGATTCACCACAGAGACATAGAGAAAAGGCCGAGGGATTAACCGCAGAGGACGCAGAGATAAAGCAGAAGAATTAACCACAGAGGCACAGAGGACACAGAGAAAAGGCAGAGAGATTTCTAAAGGCTGCGCCAGTATCATTTAGCTGCCTGTTAAACAGGCGGAACAGGCAAAAAAACGACGTTTTTGAGCCATTTGTGAAGGCGCGGTTTGAATTGACAAACGGAAAACCAACTTTCACGGCGTAAAATCGCCAGAGTTGATGGTGTTTGATGAATGAAACGGGTTGGTTAGTCGAGTCAAAAATAACTCATGCAAGTAACTAACCCGTGCAAATTTTCGAGTTCAGCATAAAAGAGGTTTGATATGGCAGTAGCACATCATTTACAAGACCCGTGGACGCGCGTCCGCACGATCCACGACTTCCCCGCCGATGAGGTGATCTCGGCGACGCAGAAAGAAATCCGGCGCGGCAACCTTGAAAACGCCGCCCTGCTGGCTTACGAAATGCTGACCACGAGTGTCGAGATGGAAGAATACCTGTGGGGGCGCTTGCAGGTCATTTCGATTGAGGATGTGGGTTATGGCAACCTGAACGCGCCGGTGCTGATCGAAACGCTCTACCAGATGCACTTCCGCATTCCCCGCCCGCGCGGCGACCGCTACCTGTTCGCCCTTCATGCGGTGCGTGTGTTGTGCCAGTCGCAGAAGGAACGCGGCACCGACGACCTGAATAACTGGATTACCACGGCGGTCGAGCAAAACGGCGTGCTGCCCGTCATCCCCGACTACGCGATTGATATGCACACCAAGCGCGGGCAGGAGATGGGGCGCGATTACCGCCACTTCCTCACCGAAGCCTCGCGCGTGCTGCCGGAACTGCCCGACCGTGACCGAACCTATCTGGATCGCTTGATCGCCGCGTTGGATGACAAGTAAAGCTATCTGGCCTGTATCGCGATCACAACATTTACGAGAACGTGCACACGCGCGTTCTCGTCTTTTAGCGTTGGAGCCTTATTCATGCTGACGATCCAACCGTGCCGCCGTCAGTGCGAAGATGGCGGCAGTTTCGGTTAGGCTGTTAATGATTACATGCTCGTCAACCGCGTGGGCATTCGCGCCCATCGGGCCGAAGCCGCAAATCGTTGGGATGCCGCGTTCAATCAGCAGATAACCCTCGTTGGCAGGGCCAGCCACCACCCGCTGCGGTTCTTTGCCCTTCACATCACGCACCACGCTTTCCAGCACACGCACAATCGCTGCATCATCCGGTGTCAGCGCGGCGGATGCGTCGATGAGCAGTTCGCGCTCGAACGTCACGCCGCGTTCAGCCGCCATCTGTGTGATGCAGGCGTCGATCAGCGCTTCCATTTGCGCACGGTTCATTTCGGGCGTTGTGCGAATGTCGATGAACGCCTCACAGGTATCCGGCACGATGTTGATGCTCACGCCGCCCTGTATCAGTGTCCCTGCCGTGATGATCGGGCGGAATTCGGTGAAGTAGGGCGCGGTCGAATACGTAAACTTCAACCCTTCAAGTTCCAGCAGCAAACGCGCCATGCCGGTGATGGCGTTTTTGCCAGCCGTTCCGTTTTGCCACTCGTTCGAGCCGCTGTGGATCGCTTGACCACGGCACACCAGCTTGTAACGCAGCACCCCGCGATGACCCAGCGTGATGTAATCATCGGAGTAGGCGTAGATCGCGCCTTTGCCTTCCAGCAGACCGTTGTCGTGCAGCCACTTGATGCCCAGTGTCCCCGTTGCGCCGGATTCCTCATCCGGCACACAGATCAACTGCGCCCGTCCATTCGGCAGCGCTTCGGGGTGCTGTTTCAACAGCCACAGCGCGTATAACGCCGCCGTCATGCCGCCTTTGGTATCCACCGCACCGCGCCCGTAGAGCTTGCCATCGGCCTGTTCCCCCGCGAACGGTGGGTGTGACCACGCCGCCTCATCCCCTGCCGGAACGGTATCCAGATGCCCGATGAGCAGCAAGCCGGTTGCCCCCTCGCTGCCGGTGCTGATGACCACGTTCGGGCGTTTGGGGTTCGCGCCGACCACCTGCGCATGTAATCCCAGCGCCTTCGCCTGTTCCGCAATCACCAGCGCCAAGTCGTGCTCGTCGTGTACGCCGTTCACCGAGGGCGTTTGCAGCAGCAGGGTACAAAAGGCGGTCATCTCGTCACGCAGGTCGGCGGCGTGGTCAATCAGTTGTTGTTCGAGGGCTGTGATCGCTGTAGTCATTAGTCGTCCGTCTTTAGTTGGTAGTGGGTAGTCGTCAGTCAACAGTCGATAGTCAAATTTCAAATGTGTGTGATGTAGGGGCGCGATAATGGTAACTGGCCGGTTGCGTCGCATGAGGCTAAAGCCATCATGCTAACAAGCAGACAAGTCCACTAAAGGGACTTCAAAAGCGCTATCGACCAAGAAATTTATTTACCACGCTAATTCGTAAATTGCCATCATGCTATCCGCCGCGCGCCTTCTCACAAACATGGCTTCTCGTAGGCACTGGGCTGAGACCCTCCTGCAAATTCACGCTCCTATTGTCATTGTCAACATCACACTCTTGCGATCATACGAAGTCCCTTCAGTGGACTTGTCTTGTGATCAGCATGACGGCTTTAGCCTCATGCGATGCAGATACAGACAAATTTTATAGCGCATCCGCTGCATTCCATCTGCATCATTTCGCGCTACAATACCGCTGTATAGCATACCATCTGTTTACCATGCTGACAGCCGGAGTTGAAAATGGTCTTTGACCCCCAAGCGCGTGACTTCCAACATAACCCCTATCCGGTGTACGACGAACTACGGTCAACCACACCCGTTTTCTTCTGGGAGCCGTGGAAAATTTGGTTCTTCACCCGTTACGATGATGTGAATACCCTCCTGCGTGACCGCCGCTTGGGGCGCACGATGGATCACATCCTGCCGCCGGAACAGCGCTACGTGCCGCCGCCGGATATTGAACCGTTCACACGCCTCAGTTCACACTCCATGTTCGACAAAGAGCCGCCGGAACACACTCGTTTGCGCGGCCTTGTGCATAAGGTGTTCACCCCGCGCCGTGTCGAGAGTTTGCGCGAACAAATTACCGCCATCACGAATAAGCTGTTGGATGCGGTCGTGGATAAGGGTGAGATTGAAATTTTAGAAGATTTCGCCGTGCCGCTGCCCGTGAATGTCATCAGCGAACTGCTGGGTGTGCCGGATGCTGATCGCCATCTGCTGCGCCCGTGGTCGAACAATATTGTGGTCATGTATGAACTCGGTCACACGCCGGAACAGGAACGGCTGGCAGTACAGTCGGCAGTCGATTTTGCTGATTACCTGCGCAACCTCGCCGCCGAACGCCGCGCCAACCCCAAAGACGACCTGATTACCGCGCTGGTACAGGTCGAAGAAGCGGGGGAACGGCTGACGATGGACGAACTCATTTCCACCTGCGTCCTGCTGCTGAATGCCGGACACGAAGCGACCGTCAACGTCATCGGTAACGGCTTGTGGGCGCTGCTGCGAAACCCTGACCAACTGCGGCGTCTGGCGGCTGAGCCGTCGCTCATCCCGACCGCCGTCGAAGAACTTATGCGCTTCGATACGCCGCTGCAATTGTTCCGCCGCTGGGTGTTGGAGGACTTCGAGTACAAAGGGCAGCACTTCAAGCAGGGCGATGAGTTGGGATTGATGTTTGGTGCCGCCAACCGTGACCCCGCGCGTTTCCCCGATCCCAACACGCTCGACATCACACGGCAGGATAATCCGCACATCTCATTCGGCGGTGGGGTGCATTACTGCCTCGGCGCACCGCTGGCACGGCTGGAATTGCAAATGGCCTACCAAACGCTGCTCAAACGCCTGCCGAACATGCGGCTTGCGGGGGACGCGCCCACGTTCAAAGATGCCTATGTCATTCGCGGCTTGCATGAACTGCGCCTGAAATTTGACCACTAAAGTTTGTAAACTCTAACCGCTGCGCACGAACTTTTGTGCTATGATAAGTCTGGGTAGCGGTCTTTTGTAGCATCACACTAAACGGTAGAGACTATTTTGTAGGGGAGGGCGGTTCAATCTTTTGCCAATTCTTTCCGATAATCTACTTAACATCTAAAAAACCGCTTTTGCAGCAAACATTGCAGCAGCAGCCCTTTTGTAAAATTGCAGCAATTCACTCCCTCAAATCCGCGCTTGAGGTGGCAAAATTGCCAAATTCACCATTTCCCGCCCATTTCCGAGAAAACTGGATACTCAAAAATAGGCCGGATGGCTACTCAACCCACAAATTATTGGTGCTAGGATGATCCAATCAAAAACGATGTAGTTAGGTGAACCATGAACCCGCTTGTTCAGCTCCAGCCCAGCACAATCGTCACTGAATTTGGCTTTACCATTTTCTATTGTGGTGTAAAACCTCAAATGATGAATCGCCTACCCGCCAACAGTGAATTCACATTGGTCTTTGCTCCTTCGGATGTACAGGGTTGGGAAGCTGTCCGCTACCGTGTCCCCGATAACAAAAAAGGTTATTACGTGGTTGATCGTCACAACCTGCTGCCGGACGAAATCACCCATTTCGAGCGTCTCCTATCCTAAAGTGCAGGCTATTTTGTTCGACATGCCCCCTATTTCGATGTATGCTCAAGGTAGCGTTTTAGTGTACGAAATCGCTGCCCGGTTCAAGTTAGAATAGGGAGAATGAACGATATGTTCAACGACTTTGGTCAAATCACCGACGCACTCAGTAAACAGCACTACATATCGACGGATGAAATATCGACGGTCATGTTCTTGGCCGATAAGCTCGAAAAACCAATCCTGACCGAAGGGCCAGCCGGTGTGGGTAAAACCGAACTCGCCAAAGCATGGGCAAACGCGAATGGGCGCAAACTCATCCGCCTACAATGTTACGAAGGGCTGGACGAGAGCAAAGCCCTGTACGAGTGGGAATACGCCAAGCAGATGCTCTACACCCAGCTTCTGCGCGATAAGCTGAGTGAGGTTCTGGCCGCCACCAACAGCCTCGGCGAAGCTGCCGACCGTTTGGGGCAGGAAGAAAACGTGTTTTTTTCCCAGCGTTTCTTGTTAGCCCGTCCTTTGCTCCAAGCCATCACCGCACCTGAACCTGTCGTCCTATTGATCGACGAAATTGACCGTGCCGATGCCGAGTTTGAAGCCTTCCTGCTCGAAATTCTCAGTGACTTTCAGGTGTCCGTGCCGGAATTAGGGACGATCACCGCCAACTTCAAGCCGACCGTCATCCTCACCAGCAATAACACC
>JAPUDW010000219.1 GCA_027492915.1 Bacteroidota bacterium
TATCAACCGGATACACATAAAGCACGTCCGCATAGAACAACGCGACCGAGACCGTTCCCTGTTTGCCTTTTTCGGCGATGGTCTCACCGAGAGCTTCGACACGAGCATCAAATGCCGCGATGGCTTCGGCTGGCGAAATTGGGGAGTTTACGGCTTCGGCGATAATCGACAAGAATTGTTCCGGTGTCACGTCATCAAACTTAATGCTGACGGTCGGCGCAATCGCTGTAAATTTGTCGTACTGGTCGGTAATCCATGGTTCAATCGCCAGAATGAGGTCAGGCTGAACACTTAACATGGTTTCCAGATTCGGCGGGTAATGACCGAGATCAACTACGCCGTCAATCAAGCCAGTAAGCTGCGGGTACTCGATGCTAAAGTTACCAACGACCGCACTAGCAACCGGTTTTACACCCAATGCCAGTGCATTTTCGAGCGCGTAGCTGTCCACGGCGACAATGCGCTGCGGGTCGACCGGAATGCAAACCGGATCGGTAAACAGCAGTTCATGGTCGAACAACCGGAATCCTTCTTCGCAGGTCACAGCGGCGGTTTCCGTGCTGGCCTCGTCCCCCGAAATCACAGGAAAGGTGTCTAACGGGTTCGGCAGTGAGGACTGTGTATCGGTCAGGGTGGCGAACAGGTCATCTATCACCTGCGACGACATGAGAAACGTACCGGCACGGAACCACTGCGAACCCACGACGAAATCCTGCCCCGCCTTCACCGCTTTGAGCTGCTGCCAGATGGGGTTGGCGCGGAAGTCTACCATTGCTTGGTCTTCCGTAGCGATCACTTCAGGGTCGAGTGTCGAGTACGAGTACAGGTAGATGATGTCGCCGTCAGCCAAGTCCAGCGTTTCGGCAGAGATCGGCGTGGTTTGGCGGGTGCCGTAGTGTTCCATAGCTGCCGCACCATCATACCGCTGCGATTCAGGACGCGAGAAACCAATATCGGTGAGAATTTTGGACTGCGGGGTATCCAACAGCCAGATCGACGCGCCGTATTGGTTAGCCGTCACCAATGAGACTTCCTTTTCAGCAGGGTCAAAGGGCAATGCCGCCTTCAGTTCCGCGATACGCGTGTCATAGTTGGCCTTCATCTCATCAAATGTCGATTGAGCATTGAGAACTTCCGCCCAAAACTCCGTACTGCGTTCCCAGTCGTCAATCACCAATGAGGTAATGACTGTCGGGGCGATCTTCGAAGCGTTGTCGTAGGTCAGGAAGTCCTCCAGCGCGTTATACGACAAGATAATGTCCGGCTGAAGCGCTAAGGCTTTTTCGAGGTTAACGGGGAAACCCAAATCCTCAATACCTTCCACACGGCTTGCCATTTCGGGCAAGGTCGTCTGGTATTGGTCGATCACCCATGTAGTCGAGCCGACAACATTCTTACCCAAATACAGCAGCAGTTCCAACGAAGCCATATCCAGCGCGATAAACCGTTCGGGATTTTCCGGTATGCAAACGGCATCCGTCGCCAGATACTGATGGTCGAACAACCGGAATCCTTCTTCGCAGGTCACAGCGGCTGTTTCCACGCCCTCCCCAACGAGAAGTGTGGCAAGGTCATCCAGCACAAGGCCAGCCGCCTGTACACCCAAACCGGCAATCCATGTGTCGTCGTTAATGTCGACCACCTGCCCATTTTGGACAGCCTCCAATGTTTGCCACAGCGGGCTATTGAGGAAGGTGTCTTTTTCGCTGTCATCCACATCGTAGCCGGTAACGAAGATATAATCGGCATCAACCGCTTGCACTTCTTCCAGCGAAATTTCTGCCGAGAACTTATCCTCATCCTGACTTGCTGGACGCTTCAACCCGACATCCTGCAAGATGTAGCCAATGTAGGAACTCTTGAGGTACAAACGCACCTGCCCCGGACGGAAACGCACAATCGAAATCGTGGTGGTTTCGAGCTTGTCACCGAGCGCTGCTTGCAGCTCGGCAACATCCGCATCGTAATCCGCCACGAGTTGTTCAGCTTCCGCCGTTTTGCCCAGCGCGTCCGCATGGAAGTTGAAGTTCTGCTGCCACGGCACACGCAGCGACTCGCTAAACACGGTCGGCGCAATTTGCGATAACTGCTCATAAATCGCCTCATAGCGCTGCTTGCTGCCCAGAATCAAATCCGGCGCGAGCGCAAGAATGGCTTCTAAATTCGGCTCGCTGATGGTACCGGTATCGGCAATCCCTTCCAGTTGGTCAGCCAGATATGCCTGATACTGCACCGCATCTGTCGTCGGTGCGCCAACGACCGGTGCGCCCAACGCCAGCGCATTATCCAGTTCACCCGTATCCAACACCACGACCCGCTGTGGATTTTCGGGTATGCAGCTTTCGCCCAGCGCATGGGTGAATGGACGGAAACCCGCTTCGCAAGACGTTGCATCTTGAGCCAAGAGCGAGCTGGTTAGCAATAATAGAAAGGCGGCTAAGATAAGCCCCAAACGCAATCCAGAATACTTTTTCAACACTTCAAAAACCCCTTTGTGGAACATTACACATCGGCGCGAAGCATACACTTCCCTTCCGCATGGTTTCCACGCAGGCGATTAAAGCGCGAATTACACACAGCACTGCGCAGCATATCACCACTGAAAAATAACTTGACACCTGTTATCACACCCACGCTTAACCCGTACCTCTAACGGGAATAAACGTGGGTTAAATTCACAATCGACTCATCAATTTATATGTCAATGTTGACATATCACTATTTTAGTATTATAGTAGCAGCATGTTGAAATATATCCTGCTCGGCTTTCTAAACTACCATCCCATGTCCGGCTACGACCTCAAGAGTTTGATGGAAGAGTCGACGGCGCATTTTTGGCACGCCTACCACAGCCAGATTTACACCACCTTGCGCAAGCTGGAAGAAGATGGGCTGTTGGAGTCGGAGGAAATCGAATCCGAGGAAGCCAAGCTGAATCGTCGTGTCTACACCCTGACCGACGCTGGACGGCAGGAACTAGCAGCATGGCAGCGGCAGGTGATGACCGAGATGTCACCTGTCAAAGAAGATTTGTTGGTACGCCTGTTTTTCTCCGGCAGCCGGAGCAAGCAGGAAACGCTGAGCGAGTTGGTAATGCAGCGGCAGTTGCACCAGCAGAAGCTCGATACCTACACCGCCTTAGCTGCCGAGCATCTACTACCGCTGATGGAAAGCAGTCCAGCGATGCTGGCCGAAAGCCGTTACTGGTTGATGACGCTGGAATTCGGCAAACGTTATGAGGCGCTTTATGTGCAGTGGTTGACCGAGTGCATCACACAGATTGAGGGCTTTTAGCAATCTGTTTATATGTCAATTTTTACATATGATCTTTGTCATATAGGCAAATATAAGGAGTAAATATCATGCTGCTCAGTGACGCAACACGGATAATGATCGGCTTCATTCTTATCACCGTTCCGACCATCCAATTCGGCGGTTATTTCCTGCTCACGCAAATGGGACGCGGCACCGCGATTAAGAGCGAACTCCAACGCGCCTACTATCGCGCTGGACACGCCCATGCCGGTGTGTTGATCTTGCTGGCACTCATCACGCAGTTGGTGGTGGAAGCCAGCAGCCTAGCCACGCCGCTGCAATGGGCGGTACGGGTCGGGTTTGGCCTCGCGCCCATCTTGATCTCGGCGGGCTTTTTCGGTGCCGCGCCGCGTGAAGGCACCAAACCGACTCGCTTGATCGTACTTATTTACGCTGGCGCACTCATCTTGGCGGCCAGTTTGTTGGCGCTGGGGCTTGGATTGCTCTTGGCGTAGCAAGCGGTACAATGGATGGCATATTTGATGCAGTTATTACGCTTAAAGGTCATCCATGTCACTCCAAGAAACCGTTATCACCGAATTCAGCCGTTTGTACGGCAGCCAACCCACTCACATCATCCGTGCGCCGGGGCGCGTCAATATCATCGGCGAACATACCGATTACAACGATGGTTTCGTCCTGCCGATGGCGATCAACCGTGCCGCGTGGATTGCGCTCCGCCCGCGTGACGACCGTCAGGTAGCCATTTACTCGACTTACTTTGAACAGACCATCACTTTCTCGCTCGACGACTTTGAAACCGAAAAAGATGGTTGGATCGAATACCTGCGCGGCGTGGCGTGGGTGCTGACCAACGAAGGTTACTCGCTGAACGGTTGGGAAGGCGTGATCGCCAGTGACGTACCTGTTGGTGCTGGTCTGTCGTCCTCGGCGGCAATTGAGATGGCGACCGCACGGGCTTTCGCGGTGACTTCCGATTTCGAATGGAACCCCGCGACGATGGCGAAAATCGGGCAGGCTGCGGAAAACAAATGGGTCGGTGCGAACACCGGCATTATGGATCAGATGATTTCAGCGGCAGGTAAAGCTGACCATGCCTTGCTCATTGATTGTCGTTCACTGGAATGCCAACTGTTCCCTCTGCCCCCCGGCACGGTGATTGTGGTGCTGGACACCGCGACCCGCCGTGGCTTGGTCGGCTCGGCCTATAACGAACGGCGCGAAAGCTGCGAACAGGCTGCCCATTTCTTCGCCGTCAAAGCCCTGCGTGATCTGACGATTGAACAGTTCGAGGACAAAGCGAGCTTGCTCGATCCAGTAACCCGCCGCCGCGCTCGCCACGTCATCACCGAGAACACCCGCACACTGGCAGCAGCCGAAGCCATGAAAGCCGGTGACGCAGCCACCCTTGGCAAACTGATGGACGAAAGCCATGTCAGTATGCGCGACGACTTTGAAATTTCGAGTGACGCGCTCAACTCGATTGTGGATGCGGCACGTCGCGAGGCAAGTTGCTACGGCGCACGCATGACCGGCGGCGGCTTCGCAGGCTGCGCGGTGGCCTTGGTGAAAGCCGAAGATGCCGAGCGCTTCGCCACGGCGGTCGCTGGCACCTACCAGAACAGCACTGGCCTCACACCTGCCATTTATGTCTGCAACGCCACCAACGGTGCCGAGGTTGTGGGATAAGCGATACTTAATACAACGATATGCAGTAAGCAATTAGAGGACGTTATCTTATGGCCTATACAGATAATCAGTCCGTACAAACGATGTGGACGGCAGACACGATTTTGGAATTGATACACCAGAAACGTGAGCTATTACGCGGTATGGGCATTCAACAAATCGGGCTTTTGGCTCCTACGTGCGGGGCCTGATAGCGTCATTGATTTATTGTTCTCGATGGACAAGATGAGCTTTACAAGTTGGATGGATGTCTGGAACTTCCTTGAAGATCAATTCGGTATCGAGGTGGACTTAATCCCTGAGCAAGATTTACGTGCCGAGCTTCGCGCTTCGGTGCTGTCCGAGGTACGTTATGTCTAAGGATTTATGATATATCTCAGAGATATTATCAAGGCGATCAAGCAGATCGAAACTTATTTGACTGAAATCAATGAGACAGAATTCAAGTCAGATCAGTTACGGATTGACGGCGTTTTATTCAACTTAATGACCATTGGCGAAGCGGTCAAAAATTTACCCGATGAAATTAAGCATAAATCCCCCGATGTTCAATGGCGTAATATCGCCTGATTTCGGGATGGTGTCGTTCATCACTACTTCTCAACAAATTTGGACATTGTGTGGGAAATTGTGACGATTCACCTACCAGTACTGCTCAAGCAGGCACAGACCTTATTAGAAGATTTAGAGAACGAGCAGTAGCCTAAAACGCTCACTCATTCGGCGTAAACATGGTCGTGAGGAGTGCGTCAAATTTTTCAACCCCTTCGCGCAGGGTTTCACCAATGAAGATGCCGGGGGTGATGCTGCGAAGTTCAGGCTGCAAGTTAAAAATTTCGCCGCCGAACACCACAATCGGGCGTCCTGATTCCAGCGCTTCAGGTAAATACTGCGGCCAGTCGCGCAAATGCTCGGCGGAGCGCTCCATCATTGCCACCAGCAGCACCGCCGGAGAGCGCATTTTGCGCACCAACTCGGCTAAATCCGGCAGCGGAACCGCCTGCCCCAGATACGCAATCGGCCAGCGGCGGCGGCGCAGCAGCACACTCATAATCAACAGACTGCCCTCGTGCCACTCATCCGGCGCACACGCCAGCACCACAGGCGGCACACGGTCATAAGCGCTGGGGCCGGTCATCATCCACAAGAGCAAATGTTGGCGCAGGTAATTGGTCGCCAGATGTTCCGTCGCCACACTGATTTTGCCATCTTTCCAAGCTTGCCCGATGGCGTGCAGAGTTGGGCCGATGACATCCAAAATCAGGTCTTCCGTCGGGTACAACGTCATGACTTCACCCAGCATCTGGTCGGCTTGCTGAAGCTCGTTGTTCGATAATAATTCAACCAAGCGCTGTTGAAAGGCCATGAGTGAGGTGTCGAGCATGGGGGCGCGGGTCACTGGCGCGGGCGTAATATCCGAGAATCGCCCTTCTTGCTCCATGTGCTGAAGGGCGCGGATCGCCTGTCCGGTTTGCATCCCGTCATCCACACGGGCTTTCACCCAGCGCAGCCGCATCACCTCACGCTCTGAACACAAACGATGCCCGCCGGGGGTGCGAATCGCTTTTGGAAAGCCATAGCGTCGTTCCCACACGCGCAGCGTCGCCACAGGAATACCTGTCATGCGGGAGACAATTCCAATGTTGTACAGGGGTTCATCACTGGCAGAAGCAAGGTTGAGAATGTTCATAGCACCAGCTATCGACGGCAAAAGGTCTACAATAACTCGTCACGCGATGCCCAAATTTTTTATGCTAACACACTCTAGGGTAGCAGACAAGCAAACTCACGCCCTGCTCATGCCAAATTCGTTTAAAATTCACCCCCTCGAAATAATCAGCCTATAGATTGCAATATTCGCCCACTTTTTATCCCTACTCCGCGCTCATAAGCCTGGATTTATCAGTTAAAACAAATGCAATTGGCAAATTTGGCAGCAATGGCAAAGGACTGTTTGAGCCAATTCGGCGGATTGTCCGGCTGATTTTGCGGCAAATTTGACAATAGCCCCGCCGCTGCAACGTTTGCTGCAAAAATAGTCTTTAGTTGACAGTGAACAGTTTACAGTTCAATGCAGAATATGCGGCACAGGCGGCACGAACTATGTTGTTAAGGTGCATGTGGCGAGGGGAGGGCTTGCCGATGGCAAGCCCCTACGTCCAGCACTGTAAATAGCATAATTGAAAAGGGATGATTTAGGGTGACCATTTGGACGACCATTTGGTAGCTTTTAAGCACGATTGGCGCTAACCATTTTGAGGGAGATAGCGTGATGATAAAGTTGATGGAGAGTTAGGAAAGGATTTGTCTGGTTAACCGAAAATAAACCTAAATAGTAATAAGTTGCAAGTGACAAGTTTAATGCAAAAGCATAAAGATACAGTCAATACAAAGTGTGAGTACTGAGTCCAATGCAAAGTCATTACAAGTTAGCCATTATGCTCGTTTGATTTTGCTCACTCAGAACCTCACCCCCATTCGCTAAGGTCGCTCACAGCCTTCTCCAATTTGCTGAGTACCGCTTGGAGAGAGGGAGCGAGAGAAGACTCTGAGGGCATGAGTCTGAAACTAGCATGATGACTTCAGTTAGAAGAGGGTTGGTGGTTGCAGCGTAGGTGATATGTGCGAAAGGAAATACACGGACGAGGCACACCTCATTCCTCCAAGGTGACTCTATTATTCCCGAGAAAGCCTGAGTATCACATACCAAGTGATCACCACCGCGACCGTTCATTGGTATAATGCCCACCAGTTCATCATAATGAGATCAGGTTAGGTATGACCAAGGCCGCAATTTTAGGTGTGCAGACGGATGCACAACGGTTTGATGAGGCAGTTACAAAGCTCCAAATGTGGGCGGGTGAGGTAGCACCCCGCTATGTCAGTACATGTCCGGTCTATACGCTGATGATGTGCCGTGAAAATCCGCCTGTGATGCAGGCCGTCAACGGTGCGGATATGGTGACCGCCGACGGAATGCCGATTGTCTGGGTACAGCGCCGTCGTGGGCATCAACAAGCCGAGCGCGTTTATGGGCCGGACGTGATGGAAGCGCTGTGTGCCTCCACCGCCAACACACCGATCAAGCACTATTTTTGGGGTGGGCTGCCGGGGGTCGCGGATACGCTGGTCGAACGCCTGCACGCTAAACACCCTACATTGAAGGTGGCGGGAACCTTCTCCCCGCCCGTCAGTCCCGTCGGCGACAAACCGGATGAGTCGGTGGTCGAAAAACTCAACCAATCCGGCGCGGATATTATCTGGGTGGGCTTAGGCTCCCCCAAGCAAGATCTCTGGATGCAACTTTACCGCCCTGCCCTGCGCGCCCCGCTGCTCATCGGCGTGGGTGCAGCGTTCGATATGCTGGCGGGTGTCAAATCGCAAGCGCCGCGTTGGATGCAGCGGAGTGGGTTAGAGTGGGTGTTCCGGCTGGCACAGGAACCGCGTCGCTTAGGTCGGCGGTATCTCGTGTATAATCCCCTATTCGTGTGGCATGTGCTGCGTGAAGGCATTTGAGGATAGTCAGGATCTTTAAGCAAATTGTTGGAAAGAATTTGCAAAAATTAAACCGCCAAGTCGCCAAGAACGCCAAGATCAGTCGAGAGAATTACAACTAAAAGCTAACCGCTAAATTATGATGCGTCATTACAGTTTGAGATACCTCCTATTTTTATACACGATGGATGTGCTGATTGTGTGCGGTACGTTGGCGCTGTCGTCGGCACTGCGCATCGGCATCGAGTTCGGCAAGCCGGGTGTACCAGAGGCATTCCTGACCCCGACTGTCTTGTACGGGATCGCCAGCGTCATCTGGTTATTCGCCCTCAGCCGCAGCAACGTCTACGGGCCGCGCCGCAGTCCAGAGGTATGGAGCGAACTCAAAAACATCATCATCGGGCATGGTATCGCCTCATTCATCTTCTTCGGCATTCTATATCTTTCCTATCGTGATTTTTCGCGTGTGCAAGCCGCTTACTTTATCGGTTTAGCGTTGGTAGGTTTAGTGATGTATCGCCTCGTTGGGCGTGTCGTTTACCGCCGTTTCGGTCGGGCGTTGAGCGATGTACGGCGGGTGCTGGTCGTCGGAACGGATGCGAGCGCGGTCAATATCGCCGATACGGTAAGCCGCTACGATTGGGCAGGGTTGTCATTCATGGGTTACGTCAGCGATCAACAGCACGTCACCCTGCTGGCGAAGGAACAGGATGGCGACATCTCCCCTTCCGCCGATACACTGCCCTCGCCGATTCTGGGGCTGATTGACGACCTGCCGGAATTGGTTGCGGAACATCAGATCAACGAAGTCGTTATCCCGCTCAAGTGGTTCGACAACACCACTTCCGAGCGTATTAGCAGTATCATGCGTGCCTTAGATGCTTATGCGGTAAACATTCGCCTCGCGCCGGATTATTCCGACCTCGCCTACTTCCAAGCCTCGGCGGAAGATTTCAGCGGCATCCCACTCATCGGCGTGCGTGAACGGGTGCTTTCGCCTGCCCAGCGCATTGCCAAGCGAGCATTTGACATCACCTTTTCAGGCGCGACTCTCATCCTCATCTCGCCGCTGCTGCTACTCATCGCGATTGCTATCCGGCTGGACAGCGCCGGCCCAATTATTTACCGTCAAAAGCGGGTGGGCGAATACGGTAAGCTTTTCACCATGTTCAAGTTCCGCTCGATGTTCGCGGACGCTGGCAACCCCAGCAGCGAATACAGCAAGCAGCGTTTTGACCCGCGAGTAACACGCGTGGGTCGTATCTTACGCCGTACCAGCCTCGACGAACTGCCGCAGTTCATGAACATCCTGCGCGGCGATATGAGTATCGTCGGGCCGCGACCAGAGATGCCGGGGTTGGTCAACCGTTATGAGTGGTGGCAGCGCAAACGGTTTGAAGTGCCGCAGGGATTAACCGGCTGGTGGCAAATCAATGGGCGTTCGGATAAGCCGATGCATATGCATACCGAGGATGACCTGTTTTACATCCGTCACTACTCGCTGTGGCTGGATGTACAAATCTGCTTCCGCACAATCTATACGATTATCGCCGGCAAAGGCGCGTTTTAAGAGAAAAGCTAAAGAGAATTTAAACGCATAGGTTACAAACAAATTTAGGAAAGATAAGAGGGTATAAATGAGCGAAGTAATTCCTGTCTGGCGGCAAGCCATCAACGATGAGCAGCACCCATTAAACCGTGCGGCATGGATGCTTTTTAGTAAAAGTTTTAACTTGAAATACGCTCAGGAAGCCCTACTCCCGCAGCAAGATGAAGTGGTCGCCTTTTGCAACGGTATTCTAGACGACCGCAGCTTATACCCCGTCGAGGCGTTGGGCGGCGGGAACGCGCCTGTTCACGCCATCGAACTGCTCAGCGCGTGGAAGGTTGAAACTGCCATGCCCCGCTTGCTCGAGATTTTAGAAGAAGAGGATTGGGATACTGTTGTCTATGGCACAGCAGCCGATTCCATAGCGGTTTATGGTGAAGCCCTCGTCGAGCCGCTGCTGGAAATGGCAACCCGCAAAACCGGCGACGAGCAGTTAGTGGCAATTGCCGGAACACTCGCCGATGCTGCCCCCGGTGACCCGCGCGCAGTTGAGTTTGTGAAGAAGATTTACGACAGCCGCAAGGAAGATTTCGAGATCACATACATGTCTGAAAACGTGTTGGTGGCCGACCCCGAAGGCGGCCCCGCTTGGCTGCGCGAACGCCTACGCACGCGCAAATACAGTAAGGAAACGCGCAAGCAAATTGAGAGAAACATCGCTGATAAACTGGCAGGCAAATTTTAGGGCAAAATCGCTATGCAGGCATAACCGCAGCGCGTCATTGTTTAGCCGTCTGGCGCAGCGCCTCGCCCTGCTTAACAAGTTCGTCAATCGTGGGGTCGTCCCCCGCATACTTGCTGTAGTAAGCGTAACGAATGATCCCACCGCGATCAATGATGAACGTGCCGGGGAGCATGTGGGCATCGCCGGTTGCTGAACCCTGCGTATGACCATCCAGCATCGCTTTAGCGCTGGCCTTCAACACGTTAAAGCCATTGACCGCAAGTTCGCCCAGCGTCCCCTGCCGCAAGCCCCAAGCATAATAACCATCGTTGCCCGTGTCGGCAAAACAAGTTAAATGCGGAGCAAGCTTGCCACAGTAACGCTCGGCATGTTTCGGCTCGCCCAAACCGAGCGCTAATAGTTGGAAACCGGCAGCAGTGAGTTGGTCACGGTGCTGCTCAAGTTCTGCCAAACGGTGCCGACAGTGTATGCAGCCGAAGTGCCGTAGGAAGCTCATCAACGTCAAGCCGTTCTGCCAAAAAGTGCTGAGTTGAACACGCTGCCCGTTCGTATCCAGCAGGCTGATGTCCGGTGCTTTGTCGCCCAATTTGAGGTGCGGTGCAATCGTCGTCATGTTCTATCCTTTAATGAGTTATGAGCCACGAGCGGGTGTCAAGCGGGTCGGGTTACTTCCGCCATCACGGTTGAGCAAGCGCCACAACAGAGCTAATGCGATGACCGCCGCTACCACGCCAGCCGTCCCAGCGACCAACGGCGCACCCGACTGCTTGATAATGATACCCACCAGCGCCCACAACAGTACAGCCGTATAAGCCACATCACGGCGGGTGATGATAATCGTCAGCGTAATCACCGCCGCGACGACCAACATGACCGCCGCCCATACTTCACCGCTGATGCCGAAGCCGTTCCAACCGGCATCAAAGAGAACATAGCTGGCATTCGCAACGGTCGCAACCGTAATCCACCCTAAATAGGTGCTAAATGGAATCTGAATGCACCAGTGATCGGCGCGGCTGACGGTTCCCTGCCCGACCCTAACCCGCGTGTAAATGATGAGCAGCGAGGCCAACAGCACCAACATGGCGACCATACTCAAGGCGAACAGGTTGTAGTGAAAGAGAACTAACCATGTACCGTTGGCAAGACAGCTTAGCGCGAACCAGTAACCCATCTTCCGCAAGAAAGTGTTTTCGCGCTGCGAAGGTAATGCCTGATAAACGACAAATATGATGAGCAGCACATAGATGATGCCCCACACGCCGAACACGTAATTGGCAGGTACGAAGAAAATCGGCAGACGGTTGGAAATTTCGGCGGAGGTTTGCCCATTGAGGGGGATGGCTTCCGAAGCGCCGTTCATAACCAGCATAAAAACCAGCGCGACGATATTCATGAATTGCCGGATGATATCGCGGTTCATAGTCGATCCTTGTCAGCTTATGTCCAAGTATTGACCTAACGATATTTAGGTAGAATGAGGGTGTTGTAAAGTTTAGGTAAGAACGCGGTGAGGGGCGCACCCTCTCACCGCTTATGGATAGGATTACCCTGCTGCGGTTGCCTCGGTCGTGGTTTCGGGGGCAGCGGTGGACGAAGGCGCGAGTGTTGGTATTGGGGGCAGGGTTGCTTGTGCGTTCGGCAGAGCAGTCGCGGCAAATGTCGGGCTGATCGTCGGTAGTACGGCGGGCGCGTCGTCAGCGCAGCGGAAGCCAATCCATGAACCGGTTTCCTGCGGTGCCAAACTCTGGCGATGGACAGCACGGGCGAAGAACGGCTTGGAATCCCATGAACCGCCGCGAATGACCTTTTCCGTGCCGACTGTTGGGCCAAGGGGATTCTCACCACTGGCATCCGGTAAGGTGTAGTATGTCGGATCGTACCAGTCACTCACCCACTCCGCGACGTTACCAGCCATATCAAACATGCCAAAAGGACTAAAGCCGCTGGGATAACGACCCACTGGTAAGGGTCCAACCTCGGTCGTCGCGGGGATGCTGGTACGGGCGCTCAGCGGGTCCCACGTATTCCCCCACGGATAGATGCGCCCATCGGTACCGCGTGCCGCATATTCCCATTCAGCCTCAGTCGGCAAACGACCGCCTGCCGCTTCGCAAAAAGCTTTCGCGCCATACCATGTGACCTTGTACATGGGCAGGTTACCACCAATATTGGTATAGGTAGTACCGTCAAACTCGATCAGCGCCGTTTCATCCTCAGTGCGGGTGAAGGCGCAGGCATTACCTTCACAGCCGCTTAAATGGCTGTTCGCGCCTAACGTGTTCAGAAAAGCGGTGTATTGGCTGGACGTTACTTCATAACGCTGGATTTGAAACGGCGCGAGACTAACAACATGAACCGGCAGCGAATCAGATGCCATATCAACAGTACAGTTCCCCTGCTCGGCGACTACGCATTGGTTAACCGCAGCAGCTACTTCAGCAGAGGTGGTTCCCATCTCGAAACCTTCGACAGCCGGAATAAACACCATTTCCGACACGGTTAAACCCAACGGATCGAAAGTCACTACAGGTGAAGCTGTTGGAAGTGGGTTATCGGTTGCCCCAAACTGTGTCGGGGTTGCCATCAGTGTTGCGGTTGAAACCGGCACCACCGCCGTAGCCGTTTGGGCAAGGGCGAAAGCTGCATCGACGGTGACGTTCAATTCACCAAAAGCTGAGTATGCCTGTGTCGCTTCAAATCGCTGCTGTACAAAGGATTCAATAGTGGCGGCGTTAGCAGTTGGAACCGATTGAGCCACAGAGGGTACGACCGATGGCAGGCTCACCAGCCCAAGCAGTACGACCAATCCACACCCGATGATTCGCTTATGCATGACATTTCTCCTTAGCTTGTGAACTGTCAATAACAGGCGATTATACGTGCGCAACAGCCTCGAACAATGCTGCGGAGGCTAAACGTAGGGCAGCGCTCGCATCAATTATGATTCCAACTTTCCAGTTTACGGTAGGCGAATTGCCTGAATGGATGGTAAAGTGAGGCTGAAGGCTAAATGAGGCTCTAACAACATTTTCGGAATGTGCCCCTTTGCCTGCCGTTCTTGATGCTCTTACAAAGGATGATCATTCGTGAACTGGCTTAAAGCCCTCTTCCACACTGAAAAACCCATTATCGCAATGTGCCACCTGAAGGCGATGCCCGGCGACCCCGGTTATGATCCACAGGGCGGCATGGAAGCCGTTGTCGATTCGGCACGGACAAACCTACTGGCGCTGCAAGCCGGTGGCGTGGATGCTATCATGTTTTCCAACGAGGCCAGCCTACCGTATCTGACCAAAGTCGAAACGATTACAACCGCCTGCATGGCACGGGTCATTACCGAGCTGCGCCCAGAAATCCGTGTGCCATTCGGGGTGAACGTGCTGTGGGACCCTGCTGCCTCGATTGATTTGGCAGTCGCGACGGGTGGGCAATTCGTGCGCGAAATTTTCACCGGCGTATATGCCAGTGATTACGGCATGTGGAACACTGACTGCGGCGCGGTCATCCGTCATCAGCACGCCGTACATGGTCAGCACGTCAAACTACTTTTTAACATCGTCCCTGAATCAGCGGTCTACATGGCCGAACGACATATTGTTGACATTGCTAAATCGACCGTATTTGTATCGAAGCCGGATGCGCTTTGTGTGTCCGGCATCACCGCCGGTGCAGAAGCCTCGCTGGATACGCTGCGGCAGGTGAAAGCCGCCGTACCAGAAACCGTGGTATTGGCGAATACCGGTGTTCGCCTCTCAAATGTGGATGAAATGCTATCGGTAGCGGATGGTGCCATTGTTGGCACGACCTTTAAACAGGACGGCTACATCTGGAATGATGTGGATAGTGACCGCGTTAAAGCGTTTATGGACAAAGTTCAAGCACTGCGAGGGTAACGCTGTTGGTCAAGCAATTATTGCAGCGAACCAAACGCCTCCCGATGCTCACATTCATGCCGCTGCTGGCGTTTTTCGGCGCAGCGTATGCCCCTACCCCGCAAGATACGCTGCGCGTGGTTGGTTATTATTCGTCATGGGCGATCTACGCGCCGCAGTATGACGTGACCCAAATTCCGGCGGCAGAACTGACTCATTTGAATTACGCCTTCGCTACTATTTCGGATACCGGTGAATGTGCGCTGGGCGATGAATACGCCGACACCCAATACCCGTATGCGGATGGTTCAAGCGGCAATTTTGGTGCGCTCGTCAGCTTGAAGGCGATAAACCCAAACCTGCGAACGCTGATCTCGATTGGCGGCTACACATGGTCGGGGCGCTTTTCGGATGTCGCGGCAACGGCTGAGGCACGCCAGCATTTCGCCGAGTCCTGTGTACATTTTATGCTCGACCACGGTTTCGATGGACTGGACATCGACTGGGAGTTTCCAGTCGGCGGTGGCGCGGCTGGCAACATTGAACGGCCTGAGGACGGCGAAAACTTCGTCCTGCTCTTGCAAGCGCTGCGTGAGCAACTCTCGACACTGAGCAACCCGCAGGGCAAACCCTACTTGCTCACGATTGCTGCCGGAAACGACAGCGCTCAATTAGCTTTAGATTGGGCGCGTATTCACCCACTGCTCGACTGGATCAACGTCATGACCTACGACATGCATGGTATGCAGGACGGCACGACCGGCCTCAACGCACCGCTGTATGCCAACCCCAGCCAGCCGAACAAACCCAGTATCGACCGCTCTATAACCGATTTGCTGGCGTTCAACATTCCTCCAGATAAGTTAGTACTGGGTGTGCCGTTTTACGGTGTCGGTTGGTCGGGCGTAGGCAGCGTGAATGCCGGGCTTTACCAACCCTTTACACGTTTAGCCGATGGGTCACTTGGCCTAGGCTATTTTGACTATGATGGTGTAAGCTCCCTACCATCAGGTTACGCCACTTATTGGGATGAAGCTTCCCGTGCGCCGTGGTTGTATGACCCTGCATCCGGCACATTCATCAGTTTCGAAAATGGCGACTCGTTGACAGCGAAGGCTGCCTATGTGAAAACACACGGGCTAGGCGGTGTCATGATTTGGGAACTGAGTATGGATGATGACGACCATACCCTGATGAATGCGCTGGTGGCCGCGCTGTATGAGGTCAATGCCTAATTAGCCCAAAATGCCAGCACATTTTTGAAGCTGCGCTAAAATTAAGAAACGTCTATCTTTTCACTAAAGAACGCTGAACGCTTATGACGACAACAACACTAACCACTACTGAAAAAATTCGCCGTCTAAAGTGGAATACGGCACTTGGCGCGACCAATAACGTATTTGCTCAATTAACGTTTTTTGGGCCTGCCTTCGTCCTGTTCCTAAACGAACTTCAAATGACCAACACCGAGATCGGTTTTTTGCTATCGCTTATCCCATTCACCGGTTTGGTCGCACTATTTGTTGCACCAGCGGCGGCGAGAACCGGTTATAAGCGAACGTATGTTACTTTTTTTGGTATCCGAAAACTTTTCACCGCAGGGTTTTTGCTTGTTCCGTTCGTAATGCATCAGTTTGGGACAAGCGGCGTGCTGTTATATGTGACGATTATGATGGGCGGATTTGCCATCTCCCGTTCGGTTTCAGAAACCGCATACTTCCCGTGGGCGCAGGAGTTTATACCGAATACCATTCGGGGGCGCTATACCTCAATCAACGATATTATGTCGCGCTTTACGGGTATCGCCTCGATTGCGCTAGCCAGTATTATCCTCGGTTTATCCGCTGGCCTTGACCGCTTCATGCTCATGTTCGTTATTGCGCTGGTATTTGGCGGCATCTCGGTATGGTGTGCCACACATATTCCGGGCGGCGCACCGATGCGCGAAAGCGGCGGCGCGGGTGATATGTCTTACAAGCACATGCTGAACGTGCTGAAAGATCAAAACTTTATCACCTATATGGCAGGATTAATCGTCCTCATTATCGCTGTTACACCGATGGGGTCATTTCTACCGCTCTACATGACCGAGCAAATCGGTTTATCAGACAGTTTAGTCGTGCTGCTGCAAATCGGTCTACTGGTCGGCGGGTTGTCATCAACTTATCTATTTGGCTGGGCGGCTGACCGTTACGGCAGCAAGCCGGTCATGATGGTCGGCTTGTACGTCAAAATCTTCCTACCGCTGGCATGGATGTTGATGCCTCGCCACTCACCCTTGAGTTTACCCGCCGCGCTCCTCATCGCGCTCGTCAACGGCGCTTCGGACATCGCGTGGGCGATTGGCTCCGGCCGACTACTGTATGTGAAGGTTGTTCCGGTCGAAAAACGCGGTGAGTACATGGCCGTATATTACGCGGCGGTCGGCTTAATCGGTGGTCTCAGCCAGTTCGGTGGCGGTGGTGCGTTAGACCTGACTCGCGGCCTTTCCGGTCAATTCCTGTTTTTCACAATTGACCCCTTCTTTCCACTGTTCGTCTTTGGCATTGTTCTCACTGCCGTCTCTGTTTACCTATTTAGTCGTGTACAAGCGGATAGCAACGTCAGCGTTGGCGACTTCGCAGCGCTATTCGTTCACGGTAATCCGGTAGGGGCGCTGGAAACACTGGTTCGTTACTACCGCGCCCGTGACGAAAAAGAAACCGTCGCCGTCACCGAACGAATGGCGAAAAACAAAAGCCCGCTAGCGGTGGATGAACTGCTCGAAGCACTCAAAGACCCCCGATTTAATGTGCGTTTCGAAGCTATTATTTCGATTGCCCACATGGATTCTGACCCGCGTTTAGTACGCGCGCTGAGTGAATTTGTCGAGGGTACAGAACTCTCGCTCAGTGTCATCGCTGCATGGGCGCTGGGACGCATTGGTGATAAGTCTGCTATTAGTTCACTACGGCATGGATTGGAATCGCCCTATCGTTCGATCCAAGCGCATTCGGCAAGGGCACTTGGTACCTTAGGCGATGATGAAACCGCAGCGCTGCTGCTTGAACGCCTAAAAACCGAAGAAGATCGCGGGCTGCGCATCGCCTATTCGTCAGCGCTTGGCAATCTGCGGGTTATTGATGCCATGCCGACTCTCTTCGAAATATTAGAACATACCGGAAATGAAGGGGCGCGCCTAGAATTAGCATTGGCGCTGGCGCGTATCGTCGGACATGAACATCATTTCATCCGCCTCATCCGTGAAATGCGCCACGATAAAGGCACTGCCCTTTCGCAGATGGTGAGCGTGATCCAACGGCGCTTACGATTGGAAGATACCCAGACTAACCAACTCATGACGACCACCGCCGAAGCCTTCGCCATGAACAACCACGAAGAAGGTATCGCGCTGCTCACTCAGGTCATCACTAAATTGCCGCCAGAACTGCACACGCCCGAAAGCCGCATCATTATGCTGGAATGCGCTAAACAGCTTGAAACCTGCAAAACCGACCACGCTGAATACCTCATTCTGGCACTGCACGCGATGGGTGTTGGCGTGAAGGAAAACGACTAACAGGCTAACCCGTGTTCAAAATGCAGGTAGATCCGCATTAAATGCTGCGGATACTGATCCTCGGAGAGATGGTATCGGGCAGCAGTTCATGCAGGCGTTCGCCAACTTCGATTGGAACCCATTCGTCATCATAATATCCCCGCGCAAATCATCGCTGGCATGTTGATAATGCTCATTTGCGCGGCGGTAATCGGCTCAGCGTGTACATCAACAGCAGCCATTTCTATCGTATTTCGACGATCTAGCCCTTTGCCATTACACTCTTAATTTATTTTTTTATCGAATAGCATACAATGATCATAAATACTTAAAGCATTTTTAAGAGGTGTTATGATGCCCATTCTTGTTGACTGGAAAAACACCGAAAAAAACGTACTGCTGCTTACATTCCCGCCACGCTGGAGTTGGAACGAATTTAGAGAAGCAACTGAACTTACCGCCGCCTTCTTAGCCAAAGTTCAGCATACCACTGATATTATCCTCGACCTCAAAAATAGCACTGTTCCTATTTCGGGTTCGCCTTTTGAAGCCGGCAATGCCTTCTTCAAATCGATGCCTGCTAATCGCGGTGTGATTATTATCGTTACCAACACATTCATTCGCTCATTGGCGTCTATCTTCAAAACCATCGACCGCGAATTCGGCGCCTTACTCTACCCGGTCGACTCGCTTGATGAAGCGTTGAGCGTAGCGGCAGCGCAACAATCACGACGTCCAAGCTAACGCTGCTTCGTTTTAGCAGGTTGCATACTCACTGCTCTAAACGCGGCTAATGTCCGTTCCCGCGCTACCAACCGGTCAACAAGCGGTGCCGGATACTGCTTGGGGGGTGCCGACATCTTCCACGGTTCATGGATATATTGCGCTGGCACATCGGTGAGTTCGGGCAACCAGCGGCGGATATATGCACCCTGCGGATCGAACTTCTTAGCCTGTGCTGTTGGGTTAAAAATGCGGAAGTAAGGCTGTGCATCCGTACCTGTCCCTGCCGACCACTGCCAGCCGCCGTTATTCGCGGCAGGGTCG
This sequence comes from Bacteroidota bacterium, assembly GCA_027492915.1. GTDB lineage: Bacteria > Chloroflexota > Anaerolineae > Aggregatilineales > Phototrophicaceae > CFX2. Next base: position 19,215 of record JAPUDW010000219.1, read on the forward strand.
CCGTCAATCAGCCAATCCATAAAGTGACGTTCACCTTCGCGCCAGTCAATCAGCAAGTCCTTCGTCAAAAAGCTGGCGACGATCATCCGTGCGCGGTTTGGCATCCAACCCATCACCTGTAGCTGGCGCATCGCCGCATCCACCACCGGAAAACCAGTCATTCCTGACTTCCACGCCGCCAGATCATTCGCCTCATAGCGCCATTCCAGATTGTCGTACTGCTGGCGAAAACAGCCTTTCGCCACATACGGGAAATGATGCAAGATATGCATATAAAATTCGCGCCACACCAGTTCACTAACCCATGTTTCAACTGATTCTCGCTGGTTGACTTTTTTAGTCGCGGTGGATGCTTCCTGCGCGCCCCAATAGGCTTGACGAGGAGAGAGCATACCGAACCGTAAATAAGGTGACAGGAAGGACGAACCCATATACGTATCGTCTTTTTTGAGTGCGGCTAACTCGTTACGGCCTTCTGAATAACGGTAAACGCGCTGCTTGAGGAAATCGTCGAGCCGTTTACCTGCCTCTCTTTCGCTGGCAGTTGGCACATCAACCGTCGCGGGGTGCCCTAGATCAGCCAGTGACGGTACACGTTCCAAGGGTAATGACCATTTTCGCTTATTGTTGTCATCAATGGTAAATGTAGATACGACCTCTGCGGTCACAAAATTCCCTTTCCTTACCGCTGATACTGTCTCAGGAATGGGGAATGTCAACCATTTACGCTTGAAAGGTGTAAATACCGTATAAGGATCACCATTCGCTTTGAGAACCGAACCGGGCGGCAGGAGCAATGCATCGTCATATGCATGAACTGCTATCGTGAGTTCTTGCTCAAGGACCTCGTCCCGTTGGCGTGCAAAGGGCGTATAGTCACGGTTATAGTAGAGTGCCGTCGCTTCCGTCACTGCAATCAACCCCGGTAAGATGTAGTGCGGGCTGCCGTATCCTATCCATAAACGGCTTCCTTTCTTTTGGAGTTCAGCGTCTAGCGACTCTAGCGCTTGGAGCATGAAGGCTAACCGTGGCAAACTAACACGCTTACTCTCGACTATCTTTGGGTCAAAAATAAATATCGGTAGGATGGGCGAATCGGATTTCGACGCAGCCAACAGTGCAAAGTTATCTTGCAAGCGTAAATCACGGCGGAACCAGTGGATCACAGGCGAGTGTGGCATAAGTTAGTCCGGTTTGATTACAGTAAATCTGATTAAATATGAAAGCGGATTTCTCCGCTTTCATATTTATATAGGCGATTGCTTAATGCAAGATGTGAGGTTAACCGCTCAAACTTGTCCAATCGAATGTGCTTCGATTTTCGCGTGAATACGGCAGTGTCATGGCGCGGCTGTTATTCCGCGTATTCCACACAACAGTTACCAAGCCATTCCCTTCGTCAATATTAGCGGCAATATAATTGCAATTTGGCGACCAGCCAATAAGATCATACTGTTTCAGGACTAAATTCGATTCGATAACATCTACAAGTTCGCTCGTAATGTAACTTTTCAAGACCAACCGCTGGTTATAGGTTTGGTACTGAACTTTCGGCGTACAGCCGTACGGTGAAGCCATTTGTTCACGTAGTACATTAGCTTCATGAGCAGGTAATGGTTCGCCTTTGTTATTCCAAAAATCAATAGGCTGACCACTACTTAAATCAATGATGGCAAAATTATCATCGGTCAACATCATATGCAGTTGATTAAGTTCGGGATGCCAATAAAGGACTTCGTATCCATCGAGATCGCCACGGCAACCAACGACAGAAATACTACAATCGGAAATGATTTTATTGGTCAGGCGTACACGGTTGGCATCGCCTAAACGCAGTAAATCAACCCATTCGCGCCCACTGACCACGGCATAATTGCTATCGCCACTCCAACTCACTTTATGAGCATCAATATATGCATTCTCGAAAACGATCACACGGCTGACAGGATTCGATTCCAAATCCCACACGATTGTGTTAAATAGATCACCGGTGGTTCTCACCCCGCCAACCAAGTAGCGGCAATTTGGCGAGTAGTTCACATCTTTATATTCACCTGTAATAAGCCCATCTTCTATAACCGTCACCACTTCTCGCTTATCGTTCATCATGACAAGCGACTGATTGCGTCTTTGATAAACTGTGTGCAAACCATCAGGCCGTATTCCAGTCGTACATCCATCAGCCGCGAATGTTGATTGGTTGGGTAAGACCAAATGTAATGACCCAACTAAAGTCAATAAAATTGCCAAGAAACGTTTCATCATCGTCATCCTCGTGAACAAAACAAAGTAGGTTTCTTGACTATCGCACGAGGGGGTGTTTAGACACTCAACGGAAGACTATCGAGCGCCCAACGCCTCATATACGCCCGTAAACGATTCGCATACGATGGCTTATGAATTTTGATTACCGCTATAATGGAGGGGATAGCAACGAGGAACAGCACATGTCATCTCTACCTAAACAGCGTTATACAGAGGAAGAATATCTCGCGTTCGAACGCGCCAGTACCGAGAAGCACGAACTCATCGACGGTGAAATTGTCGCGATGACGGGAGCAAGTGAACACCACAATTTGATTACGACAAGTACGTTAAGCAGTCTTTTCGTTCAATTGCACAAAAAGACCTGTAAAGTCTATCCAAGCGATATGCGAGTACGTGTATCACGTCGTCAATATACCTACCCCGATATTACGGTTTTGTGTGGCGCGAGTGTTTTAGCTGATGATGACTATCATGACACACTTTTAAATCCAACCATCATCATTGAGGTTTTATCTCCATCAACCGAAGCCTATGATCGTGGCTCAAAATTTACCCTGTATCGGAATTTGCCTTCTTTACAGGAATACATTCTGATTTCGCAAGATCATATTCAGATTGAGCGTTATGTACGTCAGCCGGATCAGCAATGGCTGCTATCCGAGATTAAGATTTTAGACGGTGTCATGGAACTTACGAACATTGGCTGTACTTTGTCGGCTGCTGATGTGTATGAACAAATCACTTTTGATAACGTAATCGACGATGAAAATTAACCCTATGCGCTTCATTACTGCCCTTCTACTTCTACTCCTGCTCACCCTTAGCCCACTCGCCGCACAGGATGCCGCGCCATCATCTGCCAGTGGTGTGGATGTCGAAATTACGGCAGCCGACGGCAAGGTGCTTTATGGCAGCTACTTCGCGGTAGATGGTGATGCCAAAGCCGTCATCCTATTGCACGAGTTATATACTAACCGCAGCAGTTGGACGCCGCTGGTGCAACCGTTGCTCGACAGCGGCTTCAAAGTGCTGGCTGTTGATTTACGCGGCTACGGGAAAACCAAAGGCAAGATCAACTGGAAAACCGCACAGCAAGATACTGTGGCGTGGGCGGATTGGCTGAAAACCCAATCGGGCGTGCAGTCGATTGAAACGGTCGGGTCGAGCATGGGCGCTAACCTCGCACTTAACGGCTGCGCGGCCATTAGCGGCTGTTTAGGCGCAGTCGCCCTTTCACCGGGGCTAAACTATTTTGGTGTATCAACGACCGATGCAGTGCAGGAGGGCTTTCCCACACTCATCATTTATGCCGACCGCGACACCTACCCCAAAGATGATGTACCTAAAATGAAAGAACTCGGTGGCGACGCGATTGAACTGCTGGTCTATACCGGTCGTACCCACGGCGTTGGCTTATTCAAAGACCATGAAGAACTGGCAGGAACTATTGTCAGTTGGCTGGCAGCAAGGTAAATCCTATGACCTACTATTCGAAACAGCCTCGACACCACCGGTTTTGTGACAACTGATCCTGACCTCTTTAGGCGTTTGTCATAAATTTCTTGACAACCCAATTAGAAATATTTATAATAACTGAAAATTATGGAAACGTTTCCAATAGATTTTATTACGTGATCTAAAAGTGTCTAATCCTACAATTCGTGATGTCGCCCAAAAAGCAGGTGTTGGCATTGGAACTGTTTCCCGTGTGCTGAATAACAGTCCGCTCGTCAATCCCACCACACGACAGCGCGTGCTCGAAGCGATTGCTGAATTAGGCTTCCGGCCTAACAGCCTCGCACGTCAGCTCCCGCGAAAGCAGCGTATTCATAACATCGGCGTGATCACACAGCCCTTTTTCAGTTACCGTTCTTTTGCCGAACGGCTGCGTGGTGTTCAAAGTGGCTTGAACGAAAGTCAGCATGATTATGAATTGGTGCTTTACAGTATTAGTTCCATACCTCACTACCACGAACGGCTGTCTTACATCGCGCAATCCGGCAGTGTCGAAGCACTGGTCATTATTGATCTTGAACTGTCTGCGGAGCAGAAGCAGATGTTGAGCGGGGCTAAGATACCCTTCGCCGGTATCAACCATCTGCAAAATCAGGATTGGCCCTGTGTCGGCAGCAGCAACGTATATGGGGCGCGGGTTGCCACCCAGCATTTGGTGGATTTGGGGCATACCGATATAGCTTATATCGGGGATGATTTCTTCGACCCGTTCGGTTTCTTGACCAGTCACGAACGCTATCAAGGTTACTGCGAAGTGATGAATGAACATAGTATAGCCATAAACAAAGATTACTTTGCTGTCGGCCAGCACGATTACAACGTTGCTCGCCGCTTATGTCTTGACATGCTCCTATTACCCTCCCCCCCCACAGCCATTTTTGCCATGTCGGATATACAAGCTCTTGGCAGTTTAGCTGCTTGCCGTGAAATGGGTTTCCGCGTGCCGGAAGACATTTCGATCATCGGTTATGACGACCTCGAAATGAGTTATCACACGGAGCTAACTACTGTCCGGCAGCATCTTGAACTCAGCGGGCGCATTACGATCAACTATTTGTTGCAGCATTTGAAAGGCGAAATGGAACCGCCAGCCCCGCTGCCCTTACCTGAGGTGATTACGCGGCGAACGACGGGTGTACCTCGCCGTATAGCCGTTAAAGCTGCGAGTCGCAATTAAAGTATATGTATAGAGGAGTACTTAAGATTATGAAGAAGTTTAGTATCGTGATGTGTCTCGCGCTCGTGCTGTCCCTCGGCACCAGCGTGATGGCACAAGATACGCCTCCCGGCTGTCCTGAAGGACTATGGACTCTGTGGAGCGCTGAACTTGAATCGGCTTGCAAGGGCGAACTCGCTGGCACCGTCGTAACGATGGCTGGCCCCTTCGTCGATGCTGACGAAATCAAGTGGAACAATACCATTGCCGAGTTCGAAAGCTGGACAGGCATCGATATTCAGTATACCGGCTCGAAGGAATTCGAAGCGGCCATCCGTGCCTCGGTCGAAGCTAACGCCGCACCGGATATTGTGGACTTCCCGCAACCCGGTCTGCTGCGTGACATGGTTCTCGCCGGCAAGGTCATCGACATTAACACCTTTATGAATGCTGACTGGCTGAAAGAGAACTACAAACAAAGCTGGCTGGACATGGCGACAATCGCCGGTTCAGATGGCGAAACGATTATGGCCGGTGTTTGGGGGAAGAACTTTGGCAAGAGCCAAGTCTTCTATCCGAAGGCTGCTTGGGAAGCCGCCGGTTATGCCATCCCCACCACCTGGGACGAACTGATTGCTCTGTCAGACCAAATCGTCGCTGATGGTGCTGCGCCCTGGTGCGTTGGTATCGAGTCGGGTGCCGCCACTGGCTGGACTGCGACCGACTGGATGGAAGAAATCATGCTGCGCACCACCTCGCTGGAAAACTACGACAATTGGTCGTTCCCGGCGGATGCTGCCAACCGCCTGCCCTTCGACTCTCCTGAAGTGAAACATGCAGCAGAAGTATTGGGCGATCTCTGGTTCAAGGAAGGCTACGTCTATGGTGGCCGCGAATCGATTGCTGGTACCTACTTCGGTGATGCTCCCAGCCCGATGTTTACCGACCCGCCGGAATGCTATATGCACAAGCAGGGTAACTTCATCACCAGCTTCTTCCCGGAAAGCGTGACCACTGACGGCTTCGACTTCTTCTACCTGCCGCCAATTGACCCCGCATATGGCAAGCCTTACCTCGTGTCTGGCGACATCTATTCGATGTTCAACGACCGCCCCGAAGTCCGTGCCGTCATGGATTTCTTCAGCCGTGGTGAATCGATGAAGAATTGGCTGGGTGTCGGTGGTGCTTTGTCGCCGCATAACGACGCGAAGCTCGAATGGTACACCAATGAAATTGAACGTAAGGTCGCTCAGTTCATTTCGGAAGCCGACAGCGTACGCTTCGACGGTTCCGACTTGATGCCGGGTGCCGTTGGTGCCGGTTCGTTCTGGAAGGGTATGACTGACTGGGTGAGCGGTACCGCTGACCTCGACACCGTACTCCCGGAAATCGACGCAGCGTGGCCTAAGTAATCGTCAGTTTGCGCCGTTAGTAGAATATTCACTTTAAGAGAGGCAGGAGTTAGCCTTTAGGCTCCCTGCCTCTCTTCAAAAAACTCAAGCGCATCGGTCGAATAGAGTCCCACGGGTTCATATTTAAATTAGACTTGTAAGGAACTTATTTATGGAACAGACAACAGCATATTCAGCCACCGGAAGTGGTTCTTCCGGGATGTCGCTTGGGCGTATAGCAATCGGACTGGCTGGCTTGGCCGTCACGCTTGCCCTTCTCGTTGCAGGCTTCGTCTTTCTACGGGATAGTGATGCACCCCGTTTGATCATCGCCGTGGTCGCAATCGTCTGGGGGGTCGGTGGTGTAGCCGCGCTTTTCACGGTGGCGAACTACCTCGTTGAATCCCTCTCTAGCAAATGGACAGCCATCATTCAGCCCTATATTTTCGTCGGCCCTGCTGTTCTCTTACTGATATGGTATCTTGCCGCACCTACGCTGCGAACCTTTTCCCTTAGCCTTTACACCACTCGTGGCGGGGTATCAACCTTTGCGGGTCTTGATAATTACGCCGCCATTATCAACGAACGTATCATGCGTGAAGCATTGGTAAATAACGTCGTTTGGCTTGTCGTTGGAACATCACTCACCGTTGGCTTAGGCTTGCTCATAGCCATTTTAGCGGATCGCAGCAGTTTCGAACGGATTGCGAAGTCGGCCATTTTCATGCCGATGGCAATCTCGATGGTTGGCGCGGGTGTCATCTGGAAGTTTGTATTTGACGTCAACCCCAACGTCGGCCTCCTGAATGCGGTCGTCACAGGTCTCGGTGGACAGCCTCAGGACTGGCTTCGGCAGTTACAGCCCTACAACAACCTCTTTTTAATTATGGTCATGGTTTGGCTGCAAACGGGTTTCGCGATGGTATTGATTTCTGCGGCCATCAAGGGCATCTCCGAAGACCTTTTGGAAGCTGCGCGTGTAGACGGGGCAAATGAATTCACGATTTTCTTTCGTATCATCATCCCTAGCATCATGGGGACACTCATCACTGTTACAACCACCACGATTATTTTCACCCTCAAGGTGTTCGACATTGTGATGGTGATGACCGGCGGACAGTTCGGTACGGAAGTGATCGGCGTTCGCTTTTACAAAGAAATGTTCACGGCAGGTAATCAAGGTTACGGCTCGGCAATCGCAATCGTCCTGCTGATCGCCGTTACGCCGGTGATTATTTATAACCTACGCGCATTCAGCAAACGCGAAACGTTCTAGGGGAAGAACCTTATTATGAAAATAACAAAAAAACGCGCTACTCTTTTCATCAACGGTGTCCTGCTGTTTATCGTGGTTCTGTGGACAATTCCCATTGCTGGTCTGCTGATTTCGTCTATTCGCAACCGCGATGCTATTCGCTCGACCGGCTGGTGGACGATCTTCCCGCATCAAGCACAAGTCACAGCAGAAGAACGTCCGATCCCAACCGGCCAAGCGTCTGACCAACCCATCACTATCGACGGGGTTACCAAATCCTTCCAAGAATGGAAGGCGGGGGTCACGATGCCAGATGGCAGCCTGCTGACATGGCAAGGGACAGTACGGGTCGGTAAATTGGTCATTTCCCGGCAGCAGCTTGTGGCGGATACGAACTTTACAACCGACAACTACAGCCAAGTATTAGAAGGTAAACCCATCGAAATTAAGAATCCTGATGGTACGGTATCAACGCAACAAGGCGAGAACCTCGTCAACGCCTTCCTGAATTCGTTGACTGTTGCTATTCCGGCAACCATCATTCCAATTTTGATCGCGGCATTCGCGGCCTACGGTTTTGCGTGGATGAAATTCCCCGGCCGTCGCTTGATGTTCACGTTGATTGTTGCGCTGCTGGTCGTACCGCTGCAAATCGCACTCGTTCCCATCCTGCGCGATTATGTGAGCCTCGGCCTCAACGGCACCTTTTTGGGCATCTGGCTGGCGCATACGGGCTTCGGTTTGCCACTGGCCTGTTACCTGCTTTATAACTACATCAGCCAGCTACCCAAAGATATTCTCGAATCAGCATTCATTGATGGTGCGTCGCACTTCACCATGTTCTTCCGCCTCGTGCTGCCGCTGTCGGTTCCGGCTCTGGCTTCCTTCGCCATCTTCCAATTCCTGTGGGTGTGGAACGATTATCTGGTGTCTTTGATCTTCATTGGTTTCGGTAACGGGCAGAACAAAGTCTTGACCATGCGCATTGCCGATCTCGTCGGTTCACGCGGTCAGGATTGGTTCTTACTTACCGCCGCTGGTTTTGTGTCGATGATTATCCCCCTCATCGTGTTCTTTGCCCTTCAACGCTACTTTGTGCGCGGCCTCATGGCAGGCTCGGTCAAGGGCTAAACCTCCCCTAACCTCTTAAGGGAAAGAGGCGGCGATGTTTAGGCATCGCCGCCTCTTTTTTATTCACCGCACATGGGTTCATGCGCACCAGCTAATATGTTCATATTGAGTGACAGTAACATAGTACATAGATTTCAGCATGACATTTAGCATGTCTTTTGCAATTACTGCACCATTTCTGGCTTTTTGATTTGCATCGCTCCATTGAATATTTATAATCTGCATGGGCGTGGTCTTTTCGTTCGCTGCGTCAGACAGCACCCAAGAAACAAGGTTGCCTTAAGTTTGGTTACAGGCTTGAGGCAACTTCGTTGTGATGTGACGATTAGCAGTAAGCAGTGTTGTCGAGCCTCTGTAGCATACATGAAGTAAAGATTTGGGAATGCGCCTGAGCCTCTTATGCCAATACCACCTTATGACGCAGGTTGAGCGGCATGGTTCTCATCACATCTTTCGCCACGCGCATCGCGCCCAACGTCACACCAGCGGTTGATTGGCCGGGGAAAATGGAGTCACCCACCAGCCGCAGATTGGGGATGCCGGTACGAGGGCCGCGTGCCACAAATAATGAAGCCTGCGCGAAACCGCCCACCTGCCCCATATGCCGCCCCGTGTAAAACTGGAACGTCACAGGACTGCCCGGTAAGACCAACCGTACCGCACCACTAAAGTTAGGAATGACCTTATCAATCTGCGCGAGCATCTTTTCGGTATAGTCCTTCTTACGGGCGTAGTAGGCTTGCTCATGCTGTGCCAATGCATCCCACCACGGCTGCACCTGTGTATGCGTGGTGACGGTTACGGCGCGGTGTCCGGCGGGGGCGCGTCCCGCATCCCATTCCGGCGACATCGACATGAAGATGCTGCGAGTTTCGCCTAACGGCCCGTCGGGGTCAGCGATAATCTGATTATGGTCAGCCAAGCCTGCTGGCAGCTTGTCGGCTTCCACGCCGAGGTGCAGCGCGAACGCGCCCCAACCCAACTTGCGCTCTGCGATCTCGTGTTGGAGATGCTTCGGGCTGGCTTCACCGAGCAGTTCATCCAATGACCACGGAGTTAGGTTACCGATCACAAAATCGGCTGGCATGAAGGACTCGTGCTTGGCGCGACGACCTTCTTTATAGTGGATGCCGGTTACATGCCCAGCTTCAACGGCGATACGGGTCACATGCTGACGATAAAGCACCACGCCGCCCAAGTCCTGAATTTTGGCGACTAGTGTTTCGGCAATCCCACCGATGCCACCCTGCACATGGTAAACACCCTGCCGCGCCAGATCGAGGGCTGTACCGCTGTACATGGCGTTCGCATATTGGGAGGTGGTTTGGGAGGAAATGAGGAGTTGGGCATCAATGAAGCGGACGAACGCTTTGTCTTGCCCTAGCCCATGCTGCCTGATCCACTGGTAAGTCTTTTGAAGTGCCAAGGGGAGGAGGGGCAAATCATTTGGGAAGGTGGTCAACCCAACACGGGCTAGCTGCAAGAACTCCGCTAAGCTGGTCGGCGGCCACGGTAAACCGCTTGCCGAAAGCCGCCAGCCTAAATCGGCAACTTTGGATTGGTGTTCCCAGAAGCCTGCGCTTTGAGGGAACGCCCGCAGTACATCGGTATTATCAGCTGTCAGCGCAATACTTCTATCCGCTAGATGAGTGACCCACGCCGGTTCATAGCGCTGCACAGGCCACACTAAGCCGAGTTGCTCGGCGATCAGGCGGTGCGGCCCGCCTTGTTGAAAGCCGCCGACCACCGTCGCGCCGGAGTCAAACTGATAGCCTTTGTGGGTAAAGGTACTGGCACAACCACCCGGATAGGTTTGCGCTTCTACAACAGAAACTTGATAACCCGCCTGCGCCAGAAGCGCAGCAGCGCTCAACCCACCGATACCGGCTCCAATTACAATAATGTGTTGTGAAGTGGTTGTTCCCATCGTCTACCATGTAGTGCTTCAGTGCTTCTATTAAACGCCTAAAAATATGCCGCGTCAATATTTTGTCTAGTTAATGTTCATGTAATTTAGCAGATTCTCATCCATCGATGGCTAACGATGCACATTTTCGCATTTTTTGCACAATTTGCATTTTATCCGCCGAAATGGCGGGCGGGAAGCTCCCGTCAATCTGCCGAATCGACATTTTGCGACTGCGGAAAGCTTGGCTGCATCTGCTGAATTGGCGCACATTCGGCAGATGGTTCCCGTATGGCTGCCGCCGATGCCAATTCGGCAAATGCGAGGGAGTATTTCGCCGAATTGGCAAAAGTAGTCGCAAGTCATCAGTCTCCGGTCAAAGGCTAAAACAAAAAAAGATCATAGAGAAATACAGAGAGAATGAAATGGTGATTGAGTAGGATGTTTATACCCCTCCACAGTAAAATTTGGTGCCGACAGATTTGAAGCCGGAAGGATTGAATAGCTTTAGGTGTCTTTCAAGGTCGAAAAGAGTTTGATTTATCTATTTCCGAGTCTAATTTTAGAACAAATGATCTTACCAGTCAAGCGATTCAGGTTCGAATATACAAACTTTTGAGGCGAGGCTAATCAAGATCAGTGATATAAACTTGATGAATTCAGCCAAGCAAAAAGACTCCTACATATTTTTTACACAATGCAGATATTCCTCTGATACAGCCATCGTATTCTAGTGTTCGTAATCGTTTTTAACGTAAGCAAATAAGCAAACCCATTTTCCTAACTGGAGGATATATCAAAATGACTACCCGTGTACGCTGGAACCCGACTCGTGAAATGGCCGCTATGCAGAATGTGATGGACCAGTGGTTTGAGAACAGCCGCACCAATGGTCGCCTTGTTGCCAGCCACAATCTGGCATTAGATGCCTATGAAACCGACAGCGGCTATGTGATTTACACTGCCCTGCCCGGTGTTCACCCAGACAACATCAACGTCAGCATGGAAGACGATGTGCTGACTATCACTGGTGAAGTTGCAGCACCCGCCTTTGAAGAGAAGGACAACGTTCGCACACTGGCACAGGAACGCGCAACCGGCAAGTTCAGCCGCAGCGTCCGCGTCAGCGCCCCTGTTGACAGCGATAAGATCGAAGCCGCGTTCGAGAACGGTCTGCTCAAGCTCAGCCTACCCAAAACCCCTGCCGCCCAACCGCGCCAGATCCCGGTCAAGGCCAGCAAGAACTAATTCACGCACACCATGCTTCAAGGGCGATGCCATCCGGTATCGCCCTTTTTATTTCCTCTTTATTCCTATCTGCTCCTACGCTCCGCGCAACTTTTGCAGCTCGAAATCAGTATACTGTAAGAGGAAAAGGAGCAATAAATTATGGCATCACTTAGTCGTAAACCGCATTTACATGAAGAAGAATATGATGAGGCGGCAGCACTCGGCGACTTGATTACAGATGGCAACGAAGATGAAGCGCTGGATTACGATTGGGTGGACGAGGAAAAGCCCAAGCGCAAACCGAAGCCAGAGTATGAACCAAAGCGCTCGTTCATCACGCGCACTCGACTAAGAATTGCGGCAGCGGTGATCGCCTTACTCATCGGAGTTTTGGGAGTTGGTTGGTACAGCAGCCCAAGGAGCGTTTACACGGTCGAGTACGCCGCCAATGGCCTGCCGACCTCTATTGGCTTGTTAGAAACTGGATGGCTGGTGTTGAACCGGACAGTGGGTGACTTACAAGCAGGCACTTATGTCCGTGCGATGTCGGTTGATAGCCAACCCGATTATTACAGCGTCGCCGATGCAGACGGCAACCTAGCGCGGGTTTCAATCTATGATTTGAGACGTGGCGAAAACCCGCCATCTATGGATGTGATGCCGAAACAGGGGCCTTTTAGCGCCGCGATTGGGAACTTTCAAACTCAACTGGTGACCACCGAATGGATACAAAGTATGCCGCCCGGTACCGTGGTTCGCGTTTATAACGCATATGTTGAAAATGGTATCTGGCTCTATTTGGTCACGGGCGATGAGCCAACGATCTATACCGCGCCGTGGATGCACCTTGATTGGGCGGCTAAGTGACCCCACCCCTAGCCCCTCCCCGAAGTATCAGGGAGGGGAATAAAAACAGGCGAAGCACAATAAAAAATGTGTTTGGGATGTGGTAGCGGAGGAGGCACGCCTCCTCCCTACATCGGATACAGCGAAAAAAGTGCTTGGCGTAGGCAGCAAATACGAGACAAATCTCGTCTACACCAGCACGAGGGCGCAGAGACACGCGCCCTCGTAAACATCACATCAGGCCAGCTTATATACCGCGTCGACCTTTTAAAATTAATTCCTCTATTTACATAATCGCAATATTTACAAGAACCACTTGGACTATTTGTTCGCTTTAGTGTCTAAACTCGAATCTATCTCAATAGCTCTTACCCCCGATACTATTTTATAAGACCATTTACTCATCGGATTACAAAGATCCTAGGAGTAAGTAATGGCTAGCAAGCAACAGCCTCAAGATGCATCTGAATACCCAGAAAAGGGTGTAAAAATCACAAAGTCGATCACCATTGACCGTCCTGTGGATGAGTTATATGCATTCTGGCATGATGAAACGAACCTGCCTGCAATTTTTGGTTCTGTAGAGTCGGTTCAAGTTACTGGAGATACGAAGCATTGGATGGTTACACTGCCGGGTGGCATGAAAACCGAGTTTGATCTCGAAATTTATACTGATGTTCCAAATGAAGTCATTTCATGGCGGTCGCTAGAGGGTTCTGACCTTCAAAATGCGGGCTCGGTACGCTTTCGTCCTGCGCCAGCGAACCGCGGCACAGAAGTCCAGCTCACCGTCCAATTTATTCCGCCAGCGGGCGTGATTGGTCAAGCCGTTGTTAAGCTGTTTGGTGAAGTTCCGCAGCAGTATATTGGTCAGTATCTGCGTGAGTTTAAACAGCAAATGGAAACAGGCGAGATCGCAACCATAGACGGTCAAACATCGGGACGCGAAGAAAAAGTTGAGGCACAAAAATGAGAGCAGTCACCTTCCAAGGTACGGGAAAAATGCAGGTCGATAATGTGCCTGATCCTAAAATCCTCAATCCACGCGACTCTATTGTTCAGATAACATCGAGCTGCATTTGCGGATCAGATCTGCACCTTTATGACGGTTACATTCCGACGGTCGAGCACGGCGACATTATGGGTCATGAGTTCATGGGAGTCATTGTCGAAACAGGGTCCGCCGTAAAGAATTTGCAAGTCGGTGATCGGGTCATTGTGCCGTTCACGATTGCGTGCGGGCAGTGTTACTACTGCAAGAACGAACAGTATTCCTTATGCGATAACTCAAACCCTAATGCCGCAGCCGCTGAAGCCATGTACGGTTACTCCGCTGCCGGTTTGTTTGGTTTCTCGCATCTGTTCGGGGGCTATGCCGGTGGGCAGGCTGAATATGCCCGTGTCCCCTTCTCGGACGTGGGCTGTTTCAAAATCCCTGACGAATTGACGGATGACCAAACCGTATTTTTGACCGACATCTACCCGACAGGATACATGGCGGCAGAAAACTGTAACATCAAACCCGGTGATACGGTTGCCGTTTGGGGCTGCGGACCCGTCGGGCAATTTGCCATTCGCAGCGCTTATCTACTCGGCGCAGAGCGTGTGGTTGCGGTTGATCGGTATCCTGAACGCATGGAAATGGCGCGTCAAGGAAACGCGGTGACCTTGAATTACGAAGAAGTTGACGTAATCGAGGAACTCAAAGAAATGACCGGCGGCCGTGGGCCGGATTCGGTGATCGATGCCGTCGGCATGGAAGCACATGGCACCGGACTCGGATACTTGTACGACAAGGTGACCCAAGCCACCATGATGCAAACTGACCGTCCTACCGCACTACGGCAGGTGATTCAGGCATGTCGTAAGGGGGGAACTGTTTCGATCCCCGGTGTTTACGGCGGCATTATTGACAAGATACCGATGGGCGCGGCTTTCAACAAGGGCTTGACCCTAAAAATGGGGCAAACGCACGTCCAACGCTTGCTGCCACAGCTTCTGCAATACATTCAAAACGGCGATATTGATCCCTCATTTGTCATCACGCATCAGGTTCCGTTAGAGCGCGCACCCGAAATGTACAAAACCTTCCGCGATAAAGAGGATGGATGCATCAAGGTCGTTCTCAAACCCAACATGGCATAAACAGGCAATATTAGCAGCGTACGCTGATTGCTACTCATACGAACTGTTTGAAACGCCCTCTCTAAAGCAATTGGAGAGGGCGTTTCAGGGTGAGGTATAACCTACATCAGGCCAGCTTATATACCGCGTCGACCAAACCGAGGATATAGGCGGTGGCGTGGGCATGACCGCGATGATTCCAATCGGTGTCGTCGATCATTTTCGGCACATGGTCGTCGATGATGAAGCCGTCAAAATTGGTTTCCTTGAGGGTTTTGATCGCCTCGACCGGATCAAAGTTGCCTTCGCCTAAGAAGCATTCTTGGAATGAAGGCACACACCCCTGTACATCGCGCATATGCACATAGAATATTTTCCCGCGCGAACCGAAGTAGCGGATTGCGCCGATCACGTCGTTGTCGATCATCTCGCTAAAGCAGCCCATGCAAAACTCGATGCCGTGGTTCGGGCTGGGGGCGACTTCTTCCATCGCCTTCCTATAATTTTCAGCGTTATAAAACAGGTGCGCCACCCCGCCGAGTTCCGGCACGGGCGGATCGTCGGGGTGAATCGCCATTTTCACGCCTGATTCTTCGGCAACCGGTAAAACCGCCTGTGTGAAGTAGCGGTAGTTTTCCCACATTTCATCGTGGCTAATGGTGCGCCCTTCGAGAATGTCGAGCGTTCGTATGCCAGCCACCAGCGGCGCACTGTCGATCTCCGCCATATCGAAGGAGGTGACGGTTACACCTGCGCGGCCTTTTTTGTGCGGGGTGCGCCAAACGCCGTTGGGCATCCAGTTGTAGCCGAGCATGGGAATACCGGCCTTGCCCATGTTCCGCAGCGTCTTTTGATAATTCTCGATCTGCTCATCACGCCCCGGTAGGCCGAGCATGGCCTTGTTGTAAAAGCGGCTAGGCGTATTTTCCAACGCTTCTAAACGCAAGCCGTACTGATCGCAGCGATCTTTAATTCGCTTCAAATCCTCGTACTTCCAATAACCGTCCTCGTCGGGAAGCAGCGGTGTGTTCATCTGCACCCCGCTGACACCGATCTGCTTGGCATAAGTCAAGCGCTCGTGGGTCATCTCGTTGAACTGCCCCAGCGCCACGCGCATCCGTTCAGCCATAACTTACCTGCTCCTTAAAAATAATGAATAGTCGAATTTTGAGGTACGTATTCAATACCTAACCCCCTCTTCACAAATAGCAGAGGGGGAACAATACAATGATTGGCGATCATCTAAGCGCTAGAGAAAATTATGTCCTTAAATGCTTTTCAACTCCCTGAAACTACCCTTTCACTGCTCCTGCTGCCAAGCCCTGCACCACAAAACGCTGGGCGAGGTAGTACAGCACCATCACCGGCAACGCGGCGAACATTGACGCCGCCATAATCAAGCCCCAGCGAAACACATCACCCGTGATTAAGCGGCTGATGGCGACCGGCACGGTTTGCAAACTCGGCGAGCTAATGAAGATCAGCGCGTAGAGCAGTTCATTCCACGCCGCCGTAAAGGTGAACACACTCACGGCCACCAACCCCGGCCCCGTCAGCGGCAGCACAATGCGATAAAACGCCTGAAAGCGGGTCGCCCCATCCACCATCGCCTGCTCGTCGAGTTCAAACGGGATGCTGCGGAAGTAGCCCATCAGCAGCCATGTACTGAGCGGCGCAGCAAACGTCAGGTAGACGAAGATCAGCCCATGCAGTGTGTTGCCAAGCTGTAAGCGCGAAATCATCACCGAGAGGGGGATAAACAACATCCCACTTGGCATTAAATACGTGAATAAGATTAATCGCCCAATCCAGTTGCGGTAGAGATACTTGAGCCGCACCAGACTGTACGCCGCCATGCTGCTGAACAACACCGACACGAAGGTTGATGCGCCAGCAACCAATAAACTATTGCCTACGTTTACAAAAAAGTTATCTTCACCAATCAGTTCTTCGTAATTTTTAAACGAAGCGTTTAAGGGCAGCAGTGAAGGTGTGCGGTAAATATCTTTCGGCTGCTTCAGCGAAATCATGAACATAAAATAAATCGGAAACAGGATGATGATTGCTACCAGCAGCAGCAAACCATAGTACAGAAATTTTTGCCCCAGTGTAGGTTTGTCGAACATCGTCAATCTTCCTTCTGCAACCGCACGGCTACGATCAACGCCAGCACCGCGAACACCGGCAGCAGCGACACCGATACGGCAGCCGCTTCACCAATCCGCAGGCTTTGCAAACCGTAGTAGGCCAGCACCGGAAAAGTCATGGTCGCGTTCGAAGGCCCGCCGCCGGTTAGCAGCCAGACGGCCTCGAAGCTGTTCGTGGTTTGGATGGTGGAAATGAGGCTGACCACAAGGATCACATGCCGGATGCCGGGGAGCGTTACGTTGAGGAAGCGCTTCCACGCATTCGCCCCGTCCAATGCTGCCGACTCGTACAGTTCGCGCGGGACGCTTTGCATCGCTGCTAAGAACGAGATCACCCAGAACGGAAACCCGCGCCAGACACTGGCCACGATCACGCTGGGCATCGCCAATTCGCGCGTACTGAGGAAGTCAACATGGGTGGTCACCAAACCGAGGTTGATGAGGATGTAATTGAACGCCCCACCCTGCGGCGCGTACAACAGCTTCCATGTGATGAATGCCACGAACGCCGGCATCGCCCACGGGATGAGGATGAGGCCGCGCCAGAACTGCCGCCCGCGAATCTGCTGGTTGAGCAGTGCAGCCAACCCCAAGCCCAAACCCAATTTGATCGTTTGGATCGCCGTAACCATCACGATGGTGTTACGAATCGATGCCTGAAAGTCCGGTTTCTTGGTTAGGTTGATGAAGTTCGTGAAGCCAATGAACTGACCGTCACTGCCCACCACACGATCAGTAAAACTAATTTGGATGGCGAAGAAAAAAGGGTACACCACCAGCAGCAGGATGCAGATCAGCAGCGGTGCGACCATTAAATAGCCGAGGATACTTTCTGACTGTTGGAAATTAAAACGCGCTTGGCGGCGCGGTTGTAGTTGTGCGATGGCTTCTTGAGTCATCAAGTGCCGCCTTTCTTGGGGATAGGCCGTTGCAGAGGTGCGCGATAAACGCACCCCTGCAAACCACCGCTATTTATTTGTATTTGTCGTAGATGTCCTGGCAGGCGGATTGAGTTTCCGCGACCGCGTCGTCAAGGCTCAGGCCATCCACTACGATGCGTTGTACCATACGCGGGGTCAGGAAGTTCGTCTGATATTCGGCAAAGGCCGCGTTCGTCACATCGGGGAAGGCACCGGGGGTACCGTTCTGCGCCAGATCGAGCAAACCAGCGTGAACCGCGCTTTCGCTGAAAATAGGCGAGGCGACATGGCTTTCCAGCGCCGGGCCGTAAATGGCAGTGCTGTAGTATTCAGCCGTGAACTCGTCATCGGCGAGGTACTTAATCAGCTCGGCAGCCCATTCCTGCTTCTGGCTGGTCACGGGGATCGAACGCACTACTGTGTTAACCGGCGAAATACGCATGGCGGGGCCAGCAGGCAGCGCCGAATACAAAGTCGCATCGGCGAGTTCGGGGTCATTTTCCACGAGGTAATTACGCACGCTGCCGGGGTTGGCAATGAAACCGGCCTGACCGGATTGGTAAGCGGTGTTGTCACCGGCACCGTCCCATGTGGTCGCGCCCGGTGGGAACAAGCCATCGGCATAGGCGGTGGTAATCCACGTTAGGAACGACCGTGTTTCTTCGCTGTCGATGGTGCAGTCGGTGCCTTCATCATTAGCGATGCGCCCGCCCCAAGATTGCAGCATGGTGGTGGTCAGATTGCCATCGCCTACGTTCGACAGGGCGAAGGACATCGAATAGACATTCGGCGGGTCATTGATGGCGCGTGCCATGTCACCAAGTTCTTCCCATGTTTGTGGCGCGTCGGGGAAGCCTGCCGGTTCGAGCAGGTCGTTGCGGCGGAAGAGTACGTTACCGTTGGTCGCATACGGAATACCAAACACATCGCCGCCGAAATCATCACTCGTCACGAGGCTGTCCGCCGAATTCAACCAACCGCCGTGCGCCTCGCCAATTTCGGCATACAGGTCGTTCAGCGCAACCAGTTGATCTTGATTGCTCAGCAGCAGCATGAAGTCGCGTCCGAGGTCGAGCACATCGGGCATCGTACCGGCTTCAATCGCCGCTGATACCGTCTGTACTGTTTCGTTCTGGTTAATCATCACCACTTCAACGGCAACACCATTTTCCTCGCCCCACTGCTGAGCACGGGCGACGAGTGCATTATTCGCCGACTCGGAGAAAATCAACCCGCCCCAGAACACGAGCGTGTTATCCTGCGCGAGTGCTGGCGTGAAGCCCATTACACCCGCCAACATCACGATCAACAAAGGTAGAATCTTAAAAACACGAGACTTTTTCATTTTAACGACTCCATATAAATACTTTTTCGGACGACCGTAAACATTCTTTATTTTGGCTGCTGTGTTATCGCTGCAAATCACCTCCATTACCTAATCAAAAGGCTTACTCAGAACATTGAACTACATTGTATACAGATTGTATACAATTTACCAAATTTGCGACCAATTCTATGAACATTAAATGCAATTCGTTTAGAATCCACAAACTTATTCTACCGAATTCTAACCTTTCACTAACCTTCTTAACATTACAACTCTCTCAATATGGTTTGTGCTAACACAAGAAAAAAGCTACCAAATGGTCATACTAAACCCATTTGCCTATGCTATGCTGCTTACATGAAGTTATTTGAAGAGTCAGGAGAATATGTCATGACCGAAGTCGCCCGCGGCCCCGCCTCTCGTGCAGCGCTTTCACCTGCCCTTCTTGACGCGCTGCACAAGCACTATGGAATGGCGTTGGATGCCAGTACAAGGGACATCGGTGGTTCGTCTAATCTCAATCTGTTCGTTCTGGATGGTGATAGCCGTTACGTGGTTCGTGTCTATCGCCCGTGGGTAACGACCGCGCGGCTTGCTGATATTCAGTACGTACGTCGGGTATTAGCGGAAGGCGGTGTACCCTGTGTGCAGCCTGTGCCTACACGTACTGGCAGCTCGTGGATAACCATCGACGACCGCTTAGTGGAAGTCGAGCCATTTATAGCGCATGATGCGAAAATGGACTCGTGGGGAAGTTTGGAAGTTGGTCTACCTACATTAGGACGCATCCATTCCCTACTGAAAGACGTTGCCCTGAGCGCTGATGGGCATACCCCCCCTGCCCACAATAATATTCAGCCGCAGGATGTGCTTGGAGGCACCTCTCGCGGAACGGCACGTATTCGCCAATGGGATGCATCACAAGTCGAGTTACAAGTCGCCGATGATGCCGATGAACTCGCGCATAAGGTCGATCACGCGCAGCAAACGCTCGCGCCCCTACAGCAGCAGTTGGTTCATGGTGATTATTGGGACAACAACGTATTCTTTCGCGAGGGGCAGATCGTACACATCGCCGATCTGGACTTCATGGGCGGACGTGCCCGTATCGACGATCTCGCGCTGACAATCTACTATACCAACTCGACCTTCGCCGACAATCAAATCTCAGATGAGCGCATCAGTAAACTGCTCATGCTCGTCAACACCTACAATTCCGGCCTGAGTGAGCCACTGACCGCTGCTGAACGCACCGCGCTACCGGTCGCGCTCGCCCGTGCCCCGCTGGCGTTTATCGCCATGATCGCCGTTATCGACTCGGAAGCCGGTGCGCGTGAAATGGCTTCCGAAATGAGTGCCGATATTGAGTGGGCGCTGTCGATCATGGCGAACCTTGACCGTTGGCAGACGATTTTTACAGATCCCTATTAACATGACTTTACTGCCAATAGCGATTGCAGGTTTTCAACGCGCAGCACCTTAACAACTGTACTCAAGTTTGCCAATACTGCCATTTGTGCCATCGCTCCTTCAAACCCATATTCCTTAATTCAACTAAATGCAAAATGGATTAGCCGAGATCCCAAACAGCAATTTCTAACTTGTCCTGAACCTTACCAATGGAACCGGGGTGACGTGATATGAAATCAGGCATCAGCCGCTTAATTGCTGGCTGCCAATCTGCGCCGTACTCCGCAACCGATTTCAGCCAACTGGCGAAGTTCAACCAGCCCGATTGAATACTGCCCGTTGGTTTATCCGGTGCAGAACCGCTGTGGACAAAGGTCACCGCTACCTTCCAACGATTGATTATTTCTGTATGATTCATGAGTTACCCTCATGTATAGTTCATCCAAAAGGCGTCCAATACGTGCAGCAGTCGTTGGTCAACCGTTGTTGACAGCAACCCAACAGCACAACATAATAAGAAACTGGAACTTTAGTACCATCAAAATCGTCTGTAGTATGATAAGGACAAGGTTCTCCATTTATTCTCCTATCTAAAAACAAAAACGGGAAGTATTCGCACCGTTATGAGCAATCGACAAATCCAACCGGTTCGCAACCGTGACGTTCAAATTATCCGGCAGGCTCGCCCTCGCAGTCTTTGGGGACAAGTCTGGAACATCGCACTCCAACCAAACACCTTCTTCCTCGCGCTGCCCCAAGCGCCCACCAATTCGCGCCAATGGTTCTGGGTCGCGGTACTGATTCTGGCGCTAAACGGCTTCAGTGCTGTACGGCAAGACGCCATCAGCAGCGGAGGGGGTGGATCAAGCGATCCGTCAATTTCGCAAGGGGTCGATTTTTCGGGTGGCGGGGGAGTCATGATCCCCGGTGGGTCAATTTCAGCACAGCCGGGAGGGTTTCCCGGTGGGCTACCGTCGGACTTTGGTACGCCGCCGGATAACGGTTCTTCCGGCTACGGCTCGGATGTATCATCAACATGGGTAACAGCACTGATTAGTGGAACCACCAGTTTACTCGGCTGGTTCGTGCTGGCGCTCATCTTATGCGAAGTGCCGCTATTTAATGGGGTACGACCTAATTACGGGCAAAACCTGCAAATCGCGATATGGACGACCGTTCCTATCGGTATCATGGCAGGTTTGCAAGTCATCTACATTGCCGCGACGGGTGCGGTAGGTGAACCGGGTGTATCCGGTTTACTGCCGCTGTGGAAAGGCTATAACGAACTATCGCCCCTGCTCCGCAGCATTTTGCTCTCATTCACGTCACGACTAACCGTTTTCTGGATCTGGTCGCTGATCCTGATTTTCATCGGTGCACGGCAAGCGCTGAACGGTAAAGTCTGGGCGGTGCTGCTGGTAGTGGTGATCTGGGTATCGGTCGTGGTCATGGTTCCGGTCATCACCGGTAATATCGCAGCACCAGAAGTGGCGGTTGAACCGCTGCCTGAGCCAATCGTGTTACCAGATGCTGACTTAAGCACGTCTGAGGGTGGACAGCAGGAAATACCAACCGATGATCTGGCAGGCACGGATAATGTTGAAGCAACACCTGAACCCGACATCACCAATCCGATCTTTGCGACACCTGTCGAGCCGCCCGCGATTGTCACCGTCGAGAGCAGTGACGCGCTAGCGGGGCAAGGCAGCCAAATTGAGCCGACAGTCGAACCATCTACAAATCATACGAAACCCGAACTTGCAACACCGACACCCTAAAGTCGGACGACATGTCAACGATTAAACGGGTAGAACGCAATGGCTATTACAACAGACACTTCAACCGATAAACTCGCCCCACCCGCACCGATGGTGGAAGTGCGTGGTTTGCGAAAAGATTTCCAATTAGGCGACCAGTGGGTACATGCCCTCAAGGGTGTTGACCTTGATATTCCGGCAGGACAATTCATCGCCATTATGGGGCCAAGCGGTTCCGGCAAAAGTACGCTGCTGTATATGCTGGGCGGCCTTGACCGTCCCTCGGAAGGTGAAATCGCGGTCGCAGGGAATGCGCTGGACTTGATGAATGGTGAAGAGTTAGCAACCTTCCGCCGCGAAACCATCGGCTTTATCTTTCAAGCGTTTCATCTTGTGCCAACACTGACCGCGCTCGAAAATGTTGCGCTGCCGGGGGTGTTCGCGGGGACAGAACGCGAAAGCCGCGAAAGCCGCGCCCTACGTATTTTAACCGCGCTCGGCATGGAAGAGCGTATTGACCACCGCCCAAACCAGCTATCCGGTGGGCAGCAGCAGCGGGTCGCGATTGCCCGCGCCTTGTTCAATAACCCGCCGATCATTATGGCGGATGAACCCACAGGTGCGCTCGATAGTAAGACAGGACAGACGGTTATGCGAATGCTGCGCATCTTGTGCCGGCAGCAGGGTAAAACGATTATCGTCGTCACCCATGACCCCACCGTTGCCAGCTATGCCGACCGTATGATCAGCCTGAAGGACGGTGACATCATCGAGGACAAGCTGATGCAACCAATGCGCAAAAACAAACCTATACCGCCTTTCACCGGTTGGCGATTAGCGGAAAAAGCTATGGTCGAGGAAGTTGAAGAATCTGAATATTTCTTATAACTAAGCTAATACTTTGTCACTCTTGTACGCACGGCTCTCCGCGCTTATCACGCTGCTTGGTCTATTCATGCTGGTTTCATGGGTGGCTGCCCAAGACCCGCCTACCCAAACGGCTGTACCGCCGATTACCGTTACGGCAGTTTCGCCCAGCCAGATTAACATCGGGCAAAGCGGCATTCTCGTGGTAGCAGGTGCGAATTTCCGCGATACCACTAAAATTGCCCTGTTAGGGGTAGGTGATTTACCTGTCACCCTCGTTAATCCGTCAGAAATCCGTGGTGCTATTCCCGGTGACCTGACAGCAGGCCAATACATTGTTTCAGTAACCGATTCTCAAGGGGGTGGAAGTTCGTCTTTTACATTGACGGTAGTAGTTCCGCCAACTGCGATTCCGCCGACCGCAGTACCGCTGCCAACCGATATTCCACCGATTCCGTCCGCCATACCGGTACCGACTGATATTCCGGGTGTGCCGGCGCTGCTGGTACGCAGTTTTGCAGCTAATCCAGCCACTATCAAACCGGGTGATACCACGACATTTACCTTCGATGTTGTTAATCAAGGCAACCGTACGGCTCAAGGGGTGTCGGTAGCAGTTGACCCCGGTGGTAAGTTTGTTCCGGCCAACGGGCAAGCTAACGTGCTTCTGCCCGATCTAGCAGTCGGGGCAGCCTTCAGCGTGCGATTGGCTGTGGTCGCGGCAAAAGACACACCTGATGGCCCGCAAACGGTTGGCTTGACGATCAGTTTTCGTGATTTCACGGGACAAAGTTATACCAGCAAAGGGTCACTGACCGTCAATGTGACAGCGGTAGCCCAATCATCGCAGATTACCTTAGCCCGTTATCAATTTGATCCCAGCCCGGTTATCCCCGGCGAACCGGTAACGGTCACCATTTTGCTAACGAATACCGGTAATGAAACGGCCTCGCAAGTGCTTGTTTCGATCCCGACAGATGGCATCCTGCTGGCAGGGCCAGAAGGCAACAGCTTCCCTGTGGGGGATATTGAGGCGGGTCAAAGCGCAAGTATCGATATGCCTTTGATCGTCAGCAGCACCGCTAAAGCAGGGCCACAATCACAAGCGGTTTCCATTAGTTACATCCAAAAAGGCGAAACCCAGAACGTTCCGAATGCCAGTATGACACTCAACGTCGCACGGGTGGATGCCCCTGCCCCTGTCATGATTGTGGACTCGTTCGAAACAGGTTTTGATGTGTTGAAACCCGGTCAGGAATTTACCCTGACGTTGAACCTGCGCAACATCGGTAACGATCAGGCGAAGGGCTTGATTGTGACGTTCGGTGGTGTTGAGTCCAGCGGGGGCGGGATTGACCCCACGCCCGGCGCAGACGCTTCGACCACAACTAATCCCAGCAGCACCTTCGCACCGATTGGCTCGGTCGGTACGCAAAATGTTGGTGACGTGCCAGCCGATAAAACGAAAATCGTTACGCTGACTCAGTCATTCATTGTGAGTGGGTCTGTTGACAGCGGCATTTATCCGCTGCCCATTACCCTACGCTACCAACGTTCGGACGGATCATTCTCTCAAGATAATCTTCGTGCCAGCCTACCCGTGATCGTCCCGCCGCAAATCCGCGTGCAAGAGGCGAACCCAATGCCAGAACAGGTGAATGCCGGTGATTCACTCTCGCTTTCATTAGAGATTGCAAACCGTGGGCGCAAAGCCGTGAACTTCACCAACGCAGTCATCACAACTGAGAACGCGGAAGTGATCAGCGGCGAACAAACGTATCTGGGGCCGGTGCGCAACGATGACCAAACGACACTTGAGGCTAGCTTCATCGCCTTGAATGAGGGGCCGGTTGTGATTACCGTCACGTTGAATTACACCGACGACCTGAACCGACCGCAAACGATTGTCCAAACATACAATTTGGAAGCGCTGCCACCCCCACCGCCGATTGACTTTGGCACCCCACCACCGGACTTTGGTGGTAACGGTGGTCAGGAAGAACAACCGATTAGCAGCCGTGACCTACTCGGACGGGTGCTGCTGGGACTGTTAGGGTTAGGAAGTTAGACGTTGTTAGGATGTCATCATGCTGTATGAACTGCTGCTGTTAGCGCTTAGCAACCTCAATCGGGCACGCGCTCGACTTGCTATGACGGCAGGTGGCGTGCTGGTGGGTACAACAGCGGTGATTTTGCTGATCGCGCTGACGGCAGGGTTACAACAGGCGGCGGAAGCCAGCATCGGCAATAATTCGCAACTGCTCGAACTTGATGTGATGCCAAATTGGAACTTCCGCCCGAGGGGTGACCAAAGTGAAACACCCGAAACCATCAAGCAGCTTACGATTGAGGAAGTCAACAAGTTCTGGCGGATACCGGGCGTGGCCGCTGTTATCCCGCTTACCAACCTGCAAAGCGGTGAAATCAACGCCGGTAAATATACAGGGTACGCCAATGTACAGGGTATCGACCCACAGCTATTACCGTACATCGGTTTAAGCGTTCAGCAAGGTACTTACGAATTGGCGACAGGTCAGGTGCTGTTAGGGCCGCATGTCGGCGATTATTTCTATGATCCCAATGGCACAGGCGACCAGCAAAATATGCAGATTGACCTGTTCACCACACCGTTTAAGATGCGGCTGTACCAATATACGGCACAAACACCAACCCAACGGAGTATTGCGCCCAAACCGATGGGGGTACTCACTGAAAATGACCGTTTCGGCTACTCGATGTTGATGCCTATTCAGGATGTACTCAATTACAACCAGTGGATTACGGGTCAAGAAATTGACCTCAAAACCTTTGCATACGATCAAGTTATTGTCCGCGCAAGCAGCCGTGAAACCGTGCCTACGATCTCGGATGCTATACGCGAGTTAGGCTTCCAATCGGGTGGCATGGGCGAATATATTAACCAGCTCAACTCATTCTTTGGGGCAATGCGGCTTATTCTGGGCGGTGTCGGTGGTATCGCGTTGTTGGTGGCAGCATTCGGCGTTGCCAACACCATGACGATGGCGATCCTTGAACGCACCCGCGAAATCGGCTTGATGAAAGCGATTGGAGCGACCGACCGTGATGTGCTGACGATCTTCTTAGCGGAAGCGAGTCTGGTCGGGTTGACGGGAGGGGTCACAGGGGTGGCGCTGTCATTCTTCCTACAAAACCTGATTAACACCGCGCTGGCAAGTGCAGGCTCTCCCGACCCCAGCCAACCGAGCATCACCAACTTCCTGCCGTTCGATACGTCAAAGATCGGGGGGCAGTTGTTTGTCATCAAACCGGAACTGGCGGTTTTCGCGCTGCTATTGGCGACCGCAGTTGGATTAGGCGCTGGACTGTACCCTGCATTACGAGCAGCACGTATGCCTCCGGTAATTGCGTTGAAGTCCGATTGATCTGTACGCTTTACCGACAAATTTTGTGCAAGCTGCACATTGCAATCTCTGTGGCGCTGGGATAAATTAGTCGCCGTTCTGTGAAAAAGGAATCATAATGTACAGTCTATCGCTCTCCAAGAAGTCCAAGAAGCGCAGCCCGACCTAAGTCCGGGATTTTTGGTTTCGAGAGCATCAACAACGCAAACGAACCCGCCCGGACAGGCGGGTTTTTTATTGCCGATTTAACCACCGAGATTTGAGAGACACGCAAATGAAAACATTCGAGAGCAAGCAGAAGAAGCAGGATAAGAAGCCCAACCGAAGGTCTGGATAGCTGCGCTGCGCCACGAACGATGTGAGCGAGCCGCCGTCCAGAGACGTTCTGGGCGGCGGTTTTTTATTCAGTCGCCAGTCATCAGTCGAATACAAAGATAAGATTGAACCGCAGAGAACGCAGAGAGAATACGGAGAAAGACAGATTAACCACAGAGGGCACAGAGAAAAGGCAGAGAAAACAAGACGAATCGCCAAGGTAAATTGCAAGAGAAGATACAGAGAGGGATTTAGCAGCCAGTTGTTGAGCATCAGCCGAAAACATTGGTGAATGACAACGGGACACTAAACTACATTACAACAGGAGAGATTGAAGATGTCTGCACCCACCTGCCCCACCTGCGGAGCCGAACTGCTGGTTCCGGCGAACGCGATGAAACATGAATTGTTCCCCTGCCAAGACTGCGGCACGGAACTGGAAATCGTGAGCCTTGATCCGGTCGCGGTTGAACTCGCGCCGGAAGTCGAAGAAGATTGGGGCGAATAAGATGCGCGTCGGCATTATCATTTCGCACATTAGACCTGAAGAAAAGCTGCTCATCTCCGCGTTCCAAGCGCGGGGGGTCGAGCCGGACATTATTTCCGACCGCGAGATTAACCTCGAAATTACTGCGGGTTCGGAGCAAAACACACCCGCCGGTGTTCCATGGAACAGTTATGATGTCATCATGGAACGGAGCGTCAGTACCTCGCGCGGGTTGTACATGCTGGCGATGCTCGGCAGTTGGGGGCTAAACGCCATCAACTGCTACGAGACCGCCGCCACCTGCGCCGATAAGTTCCTGACCACAATTGCCCTCGCCAAAGCGGGCGTACCCCAGCCCACAGCCCGTACTGCATTTGACCCCGACACCACCTTGAAAGCAATTGAAGACCTCGGTTATCCAGCGGTGCTTAAACCGGTGACAGGTTCATGGGGGCGTTTGCTGGCGAAGGTGAAAGATGCCGACGCAGCCGAGGCCATCATTGAGCACCGGCAAACATTAGGCGATTACCAGCACCATATTTATTACGTGCAGGAATACGTCAATAAGCCGGGGCGCGACATTCGGGCGTTCGTGGTGGGCGACCGTACAATCTGCGCGATTTACCGCGACTCGCCACATTGGATCACCAACACGGCACGCGGCGGTAAAGCCTCCAACTGCCCTGTTACGCCGGAACTGGATGCGCTGTGCGTGAAAGCCGCACAAGCGGTGGGCGGCGGTATTGTAGCGGTGGATGTGTTCGAAGATCCCGAACGCGGGTTGAGCGTGAATGAGATCAATCACACAATGGAATTCCGCAACAGCAGCGCACCGACCGGTGTGGATATCGCGGCGGAAGTGGTGAATTATGCCCTTAGTACGGCAGGGGTAACAGCATGATCCGAGTCGGGATTGTTGGGGGAAGCGGGTATACGGGCGGCGAACTGCTGCGTGTGCTGTTGGCGCACCCTGAAGTGGAGGTGACACAGGCAACCTCCGAAAGCAACATCGGCAAGTTCTACTATCAGGTGCATCCGCATTTACGCGGGAAAACCCAACTGCGGTTCATCGGGCGAGATGCGCTTGAGGCATGTGATGTGCTATTCCTCGCCCTACCCCACGGTGAGGCGCAAAAACATATCGGTCGATATACCGCGCTGGGCAGCAAGATTATTGACCTGAGCGCAGACTTCCGGCTGCACGACGCCAACCAGTACAAGACGGTTTACGGACATGACCATGCCGCGCCGGAATGGCTGGGGAAGTTCGTGTACGGGCTGCCAGAATTGTTCCGCGAAAACCTACGCGGTGCGGATTATGCCAGCGGTGTGGGCTGCAACGCGACAGCTTCAACCTTAGCGCTATGGGCGCTGGTCAAGGCGGGGGTCGTGACCGCGAATCAACCGATTATCGTGGATGCTAAAGTGGGCAGCAGCGAGGCAGGACGCGAACCGACAGACAGCAGTCACCATCCGGCACGGGTGGGTATCGTGCGTCCTTTTGCACTAACCGGACACCGGCATGAGTACGAGGTCAAACAGTCGTTGGCGCAGTGCGGCGAGTTTGACGTACGCCTCGCCATCACCAGTGTGGAATTGGTACGCGGTGTTTCGGCAGCGGTACATCTGACGCTGCCAGCAGGATTAGCTGACAAAGACTTCTGGGGGCCTTACCGCCAAACGTGGAGTGGGCAACCATTCGTGCGGATCGTACATGAGAAAACGGGAATGCACCGCCACCCCGAACCGCGTTTGCTATCTGGCACAAACTACGCTGATGTCGGCTGGGAATATGACCCTGCGACCGGACGAACGGTGCTGCTGTGCGCGATTGACAACCTCGGTAAAGGGGCGGCGGGTACGGCGATCCAGTGCATGAACCTGATGTGCGGGATTGAAGAAACGACGGCGCTGACCTTCGGCGGAATTTACCCGTAAAGCCAATGCGAGATTAACTGCAGAGAGAATACAGAGGAAAGACAATGGCTATACATGTTTTGAAACTCGGTGGTGGGGTGGGGAATGACCACACAGCAACGCTGGAAAATTTAGCAACACGGATACTGGCGGGCGAGCAGTGGGTACTGGTGCATGGCGTGAGCGAGGCGGCTAACCTGCTGGGCGAACAGGTCGGGTATCCGGCTCAAACGCTGATGACGCAGGGCGGACACAGCAGCCGCTACACCGATGCGCGGACAATTGGGATTTTCGGGCAAGCGGTTGGCGGTTTGAACCAACTGATGACGGCACAACTGGTGAGCTACGGCGTGAACGCGGTTGGCTTGGGCGGCCCGAACATTATCCGTGCGCACCGCAAAACGGCTATTCGTGCTATCCGTGATGGGCGGCAGATTATCGTGCGGGATGATCACACAGGCACAATCAGCGGTGTGAATGGGTTGGTGCTGAAGCTGCTTTTGGATGCGGGGATTACGCCGGTGGTTGCACCGTTGGCAATAGGTGACGAGTTCGAACGGCTGAATGTTGATGGCGATCTGGTGGCAGCTAACATCGCCCGCGCAATTGAGGCAGATGCGTTGGTTATCCTGAGCAATGTGCCGGGGTTGATGCGGGATATTAACGACGCAGGTTCGCTGGTAACTGGCTTCCCACTGAGCGAATACGACCGTTACGAACCACTAGCGGGTGGTCGCATGAAGAAGAAGCTGATGGCGGCGCAGGTGGCACAGGTCAGCCGGACGATACTAGCGGCATCACAGGGAGAAAACCCGCTGGATGCGGCGCTGGCTGGCGGTGGGACGCAGATTACGAATGAAGAATTTGAACCGCAGAGACGCTGAGAGAATACAAAGCAGAATTAACCACAGAGACACAGAGAACACAGAGATTTTTCAAAGGCTTCGTCACAGAGTTTTCAGAGCATGAACAGAGAGTTAAGTGAAGAAATGCGGTATCCAGATAATCCGTTAAGCCAACTTACACACGCAGTTATTGGTGCAGCGATTGAAGTGCATCGCGAACTTGGTCCCGGCTATCTGGAAGCATTATATGAAGAAACACTTTGTTTAGAGTTAGCTGAACGCAAGATAGCTCATGTTCGACAAGCACCAATTAATGTCAGTTACAAAGGTACGCCGATAGGCCAAAACTATGTTGATGTACTTATCGAAGGCAAACTGATTATTGAGCTTAAAGCGGTTGAAAAGCTGCTACCTGTTCACAAAGCACAGGTTATTTCTTATCTCAAATCGACAGGATTAACACTGGGTTTGCTCATCAATTTTAATGTGCCTGTGGTTAAAGACGGTATTGAAAGAATTGCTCTCTAAAACATGGCTCTATGTTTCTCTGTTCCCTCTGTGTCTCTGTGGTAAATAAACTCTTTGGGATTTGATAAAGAAAGGTTACGGGCGATGCTCGATACAGTGGCGAATTGGAATGAAATCGAAGACCAGCACAGCAGCGGCACTTATATTAAGCGTGATTTACAGGTGGTACGGGGTGAAGGAGCGCGGCTGTTTGATGAAACCGGGCGCAGCTATATTGACCTCGTTGGGGGGCAAGGGTCAGCCAACCTCGGTCACGCGCATCCGGCGATTGTGGGGGCAATCAGCAAGCAGGCGGCGGAACTCATCACCTGCCCCGAACTGTTTCACAATCCGGTACGGGCACACTATCAGGCCGAGTTGTGCCGATTCAGCGGGTTTTCGCGGGTGTTTCTGGCGAACAGCGGGACAGAGGCCAACGAAGGCGCACTCAAAATTGCGCGGCTGAAAACCGGACGTAAGGGCGTAATCGCGGCGATGCGTGGCTTCCACGGGCGGACAATGGGCGCACTCAGTGCGACATGGGAGAAGAACTACCGTGAACCATTTTTACCGTTGATCGACGGCGTGGTGCATGTGCCATACAACAATATTGATAAGCTGCGGGAAGCACTTAACGAGAACATCGGCGCAGTATTCCTTGAAGTGGTGCAGGGTGAAGGCGGAGTACATCCGGCACAGGCGGGCTACCTGCAAGCGGTACAAGAATTAGCACATGCTAACGGCTCACTGCTTATCATCGACGAGGTGCAAACTGGATGGGGACGCACGGGCAGCCTATTCGCGCACTGGCAGGACGGTATTCAGCCGGACATCGTGACTGTGGCGAAAAGCATGGCTGGCGGCGTACCAATGGGTGCAATTTTGTTGAGCGAGGGTATTGGGTCACTCGATCCGGCGACGCACGGCAGCACCTTCGGCGGTAATCCACTGGCGTGCGCGGCGGGGTTGGCGGCGTTAGGGGAATATACAAAAGCCAATGCAGAAGAATTGAACCGCCATCCCACAGGGAGGCTTCGCACAGACGCAGAGAACGCCAAGATCAATACAGAGTACGTTCATCGGGAGAGCGATGGGGATTTAGTGCGGCGGGCACGGAAGCTGGGCGATGAGGTACGGCTGCACTTGTTGGACAACACGCCGGAAAAAGCCGTGCGGGAAATACGCGGACGCGGGTTGATGTTCGGGATTGAGTTACGGGCGAAGGTCGCACCGGTGTTGAAGAAGTTACAGGAGCGCGGGGTGGTTGCCCTGCCCGCGGGGCCGATGGTGCTGCGTTTGCTCCCGCCACTGGTGATTAGCGACGAGGATATGTGGCAAGCGACCCATATCATTGAGGAGACTTTGAACGATGCCTTTTGAAAATTTTAGCGTTATTGAAAGCACCTTGCGTGAGGGTGAGCAGTTTAGCACGGCAACCTTTGATACGGCGCACAAGCTAGAGATTGCGCACCGGCTGAATGACTTCGGCGTGGAGTTTATCGAGATGACTTCGCCGAGCGCCAGCCCACAAAGCGAGGCGGATATTCGGGCGGTCACGGGCGCGGGGTTAAAGACCAAGATTCTGACGCACATCCGGTGCAACCGTGAGGACGCAGAACGGGCGTTGGATACGGGCGTGGATGGGTTGGACGTGGTGATTGGAACCTCTCCCCAACTGATGCAGCACAGCCACGGCAAGAGCATCCGGCAGATTATTGATCTGGCGGGTGAGGTGATGAGCTATATTCGTGGGCAGAAACCGGACATCATCCTGCGGTTTAGCACCGAGGACACGTTCCGCAGCCGTGAGCCTGATCTGTTGCGTGTATATCTAGCGGTGGCGGATTTGGGAATGGTGAACCGGCTGGGCGTAGCAGATACGGTGGGCGTGGCGACCCCGACACAGGTGTACAACATGGTTCACCAACTGGTACGGCTAACGCACCTCGACATCGAGTTCCACGGGCATAATGACAGCGGCTGCGCGATTGCGAACGCGACGGCAGCGCTGGAGGCTGGCGCAACCCACATCGACACGACAATTCTGGGTATCGGTGAGCGAAACGGGATTACGCCACTGGGCGGGTTGATCGCGCGGTTGTACACGTTGAACCGGAATTATGTGAGCAAGTACAACCTCAAACTCCTGCCCCAGATTGATAAGATGATCGCGGAGATGTGCGACCTCGATATTCCATTCAATAACTATATTACGGGGGCAAGTGCCTTCATCCACAAAGCGGGAATTCACGCGAAGGCGGTACTAGCTGACCCGACGACTTATGAAATTCTACGACCGGAGGATTTCGGCCTGAGCCGCGAGATTTCGATTGGTCACCGGCTGACGGGCTGGAACACGATACGGGAACGAGCGCGGACACTGGGACTTGGCTTGAGTGATGAAGCCGTGCGCGAAGTGACTAAGAATATCAAGCGGCTGGCGGATACCAAACCGCTGAACCTGAGTGAGATCGACGCGCTGTTACAGGAAGCTGAAGCACAGGAAATGGTCGAGGCGATGGAAGCCGGGAAGTAGAAAAAACAAAGACAATAAAGAGATTTAACGCAAAGGCGCTAAGATGCAAAGGGCGCAAGGCGTTTTAACACAATGGCTCAATGACTCAAACATCAGTCCTCAGTCAAGGTGAATTGCCACCCCTAACCCCAACCCTTCCCCCGTAGTAACAGGGGAAGGGGGCTAAGGCAAAAAACTTATAGCATCCATATATTTGGAAATACTGCGCCTTTTTAGAGAAAAAGTTAAGTGAAGTTTGAAGCGTTAGCGGTAGGGTGTAAAATTCGCCCTAAAGGACTCCTTCGTCGCAAAGTTCGCATTTTTCGCACGTTTTGCATATTTTCCGCCGAAATGGCGGGCGGCACGCTCCCGTGAAACTGCCGAATTGACAATTTTGGACGGCGGCTGGCCCGGCTGTATCCGCTGAGCGCCGCGAAAGTCTCCCGTGATGCTGCCGCCCGCCATTTGTGCATATGGCTGCGGCGGATGCGCGGGAGCAAACCGCGGAAGCTGTAAAATGATGGGGGCGCGATGGTACATGGCGTTGCGAGGGTCGATGGGACGAAAATAGGGATAAACGACAACGAGAGAGTTGGCATTTATAGCTAAGGTTAATGTCGAACCGGACTGCGGCAACGCGCCGTAGCAATTGTTTATAGGTGATTTGTTGGTTGCGGTCGCTGACAATGACATGGCCTTTATCCTCGATTGCCTGACGGACAACGTACAATGGGAACTGGTCGGAAAACGATCTACCGCACCTCAAAGCGAGGTGGAAAAGTTACTGCAAACGATGCTGCCAAAGCGCATCGGCGGACGGACAAACCTTCCATTTTTGCCATGTGTGCAAGTTCAGTGGTCATGGCAAAACGGCGACGATTAAAGCGATAAAGTCGTATGAGATTGCGGAACGTGGTTAGGATGTAGTGGCGCAAGTGGCTCAGAAACACATTCCTCCTGAGCCATTTTTGTTTCATAATTAACCACTGAGAGAACGTTTTAAGCTCCTCAAGCTACACCCATTATTATAGAACAAAAGGGCTATTTTGTCCAGCACTTTTGGTTTGAATCTACAAACTTTTGTGAGCGAAAAATGATGAGAGAACAGTGTAGTTTCGCTTAAATCAGGTTTGTCCATCGGTTGAGTGTTATTACGTTTAGGTTAGAACAAGGGTGGTTTGAAGGTATCCGCGATAAATCTTTATCGGGTTAATGAAAGAGGGCGCACAGACGTGCGCCCCTGCAAGCGTGGTGAGCGTGAGGTCTAACGCAGAGCGTCTTCGATGAGGGATGGGATGATGGCGGGGTTGGCGCCAACCTGACGTTTGACGGCCTGACCGTTCTTAAAGACTATGAGCGTTGGAATAGACATCACCTGAAAGCGCTGCGCTAAGGCGGGGTTTTCATCGACATTGACTTTGACAACACGCGCACGTCCGGCATAGGTTTGGGCGGCTTTTTCGACGGCGGGGGCGATGGTACGACACGGGCCGCACCATGCTGCCCAGAAGTCAACCAGCACCGGCTCTTTACTCTGTAACACTTCTCGTTCAAAGGTGGCATCCGTCACGACCTGCGGCGCGGCGCTGGCGGATGACTTCGGCGGGGTGACTGGCTGTTTGGGCGCTGGCCCTTTGCCAAGCAGGTAGTCGATATGGGCTTGTAGATCGGTCGGATTGATATTCGCGACCTGCGATTTGGTGGTACGTCCACTACCCTCTTTGAGCAAGGTCACCACCGCCGGTGCGGATAGACTGCCGTACTCCCGTTGGGTTTGCGGGTTGGCAGCCACATCGACACGGGCAACGAGTAACTGTCCGGCATTGACTTTGGCAGCCGTGGTAATGGCCGTGTCGAGTGCGCGGTTGGGTGCCTGGCGGCTGTCATAGAGATAGAGCAGCACGGGCAGCGATTGATTGAGAATCTTCGGTAAATTATTGCTGTCGGTTGTGATGGGCGTATTGAAAATCGGCATTTCCGCGCCTCCTTGTTATGTGTTTATTAGACGCATCGAAAGTGTGTTTTCGCACAGGAAAACGCTTAACCTTTTAAAGGAATAGATTACGGGCAGAATATTAGCAAACAAGAGCGACTCAACATAACAGTAAGCGATCAAATCGTTTCACAATTATTTGCAAAGAACTGCTTATATGCGCTGACCAGTCAAGCAGTCGCCGCTGCAGAATGCGCGAGTCATTAAGTGTGCCAACCGCACTGAAACAGTTTTACCAGCATTGTACTCTGGTTTAGCATCAGGTTGCTTTCGAGAACACAAGCACAAAACTCTGTCATTAACGCATCGCGTAGAAATTACGAATTGCCACCTCTACACTTGTGCCTGAAATTGTGTCCGATGACACAATGCACGGCAAGTCTGCCACCCAAGAAGGAAAACTGATATGAAATCCCTGCTTTCTCTGCTCCTCGCGCTGATCGCCATACTGGCAAGCGTGGCTACCGTCGGTGCGCAGGAAACCGAATGCGAAGACGGTTTCCAATTGATCGTACACGAACTGGGTGAAACCTGCGTATCAAATGATGTGCAGCGTGTCGTGACACTGGAACTCTCGATGACCGAAGCGGTGGTCACTCTGGGCGTGCAGCCGGTCGGCGTCGCTGACATTGCGCTGTACAATTCCCTAGTCAACCTGCCCATCCCGCTGTCCGAAGATGCCGTCGACGTTGGCAGCCGATCCGAGCCGAACCTCGAAGTCATCGCAGGACTGAAGCCCGACCTGATTATCGGCGCGAGCTGGCGCGTCGGTGAAAACTACGATGAACTCAGCGCGATTGCGCCGACCATCACCTATGTCGGTTCTGAGAGCATCGAAATTATGAGTGACTACTTCACCTCAATCGCCGTTGCGCTCGGTCGCGAAGAAGTCGGCGAAGAGGTTCTCGCGTTGATGTACGAGCATTTCGCTGCCGCTTCTGAAATCATTGCGGCTTCTGATGTTTTGCCGAGTTTTGTGCTGTCACTGACATGGTACGAGGATAGTCTCGCGACCTTCCGCCTGTATAACAACAAGGGAATGCCCGCTGAAGTTCTCAACCTGATCGGGCTAAAAAACGCGTGGGGCGGCGAACACACCGACGGCTACGATGTCGTTGGAATCGAGTCGCTTGGTGAAATCGAAAATACGAACTTCTTCTTCATCACCGACCCGGACTCGGAGTCGTTCTATCAAGAGTCGCCGCTGTGGAACGCCCTGCCCTTCGTTGCGGCAGGCACGACATTCCGCCTTAACGACGATCTCTCGCTGTTCGGCGGACCGATTTCTGCGCAGCGTATGGTCAACGCCGTGCTTGAAGTGCTGGAGTTGGAAGTGCCGGAAATCGACTACGGAACAGGCCTCGAAGTCGAGGTACCCGCGCCGACTGCCGAAGCAACCGAAGCTTCGTGACGCGACGGCTTACTCGTCAGGCAGGCCACCGCAGTAACTGAACAAAAACGAAGTGCAGGAGCTGCGCTTCGTTTTTGTATTTCGGGATACTGTTACGGCGGGGCTTCAGAACCACTTGTGCCGGGTACTTAGCCCAGCCTCCCTATTTCAAGCTCGGTGGTAGTAGTCAATCTGATAGCCTAACTCACTCGAAAGAGTCTGCAATCGCAGTCGATTTCATTTTCAACCCTAGGTCGTTCGGGAAGCGAACAGCAAGCTCCAAGGGAGGCTGCGCACTATGCTGTCCCTACTGATGTGGTGGTGAGGACGGTTGGAGGTGCGGATGCAGCGCGCTGCATCCCAACAGACGAGATGGTGAGGTGGTGGGCGCACGGCGGTGCGCCCCTACAGGCAACTATGGTGGTTAGCGGGTGTGAATTGACTCGACAACGGCGGTTAGCATATCGAGATTTGGCGTAAAGTCGGACGAGGCGGCAGCGTTGAGAATAGCCTCGATTGTTTTGTAGTATTTAGGCGGGTCAAGGTTGACCTGATAAACCTCATCATCAGTGGGACGACCACCGGGTAGGAGTTCTGTATAGAGCGGGTATTCGAAGAAGATGATGTACTGGCCGTCAGCGCTGAGACCAGAGAAGTTGTACTCAAGGCTGGTGGCGGTGATGGGGAAATCCATCTGGGCGTAGGCAGTGACAAAGCCAACCCCACGCACAGTATCGGTTTCGATGTAGTTGACATTGGAATGGATTAGCTGCGCCGAGCCATTGAAGGGTTTAGGAACACGCACATAGTCAGCGGTTTCAATCCCTAAGGTCGGCTTTTCGCTCATCAGTTGATTAATACCATTGACATAGCCTTCCATGCCTTTGATGGGGATGATGCACAACTGACTGCCTGACCATTCGTGGGACAGAGCATTCCACTGGAAATTGAAACAGACATGTTCGGGCAGCGGACTCATACTTTCCCAATCCGCGAGATCAAATTCATAGTCGATGTCGGCGGTGAGGCTGTTATCAAGAGTAAAGCCCATATCACCATATTTAACGGTGGTTAAGGTATCGGTTGTGGTTACGGCGTAGGATTCACCTTTGACCTGAAGCGATTGCAAGATGCTATCGAGGTAGCCAAGGTTCGGTTTGAAATCCTCGTTTGATGCTTGCTTGAGCGATTTAATCACTTCGGCACGATACCCTTCAAAGTTCTGCTCAAATTCATAACCGATTTGCGTGACTTTATCCGGCAGCAGCGGTGTGGTGACACTCCCACGGGCGATAATATAGTACTGCTGGTCGTAGGTTAGGCCAGTAAAAACATACTCCAGCGGGTTATTGATTTCGTGAACATCAAACGAGTATTGGGCGAGGAAACGATAACCGCTGCCGTTGGCAAATTCCAGCTCACCTAAACGAGCGCGCATGAGCAGCGGTGACTCGACGAATCCCAACACAGGAATAGCACTATTCAATTCAGGCGGCATCCAACCCGGATCGTCCACCAATAACGCATTGAGCTTGTTTACTGCATTCCCTGTGAACTCATACGCTCCTTTAAAATCCTCAACCGAAAATACGCGGATATTGAGCGGTAATGTATCGCCGTTCGAATCAGCAAAATTGAACTTAATCCCTTCCGGCGCAACGGGACTCGGCGGATCATAGTTGGGGTCATCGTATACGGGTGCGATATGGGCGGCTGTTACGATGGTGGCAAAGGCGGGATCAACCTCGAAACGAATGCCTTCGTATTCATAGTCAATTTCATTGGTGGGTGTTAAGACGGTGGAGGAAAAAGCATCATAAGGTTCGAGCCAGTAGTCCAGCCCAACGGCTTCGACTGTCCAACCTTCAACCTTTGTATTACGCACCTGCCACCAGTTAAGGCCATCAGCGCAGACAGGCCCCGCGAGAACGAGAAAGGTCTCGCCACCGGGGATTTGCCCGACCAAATTACCTGAACGGCTGGCGGTATCGCGGATGTTGTTGGCATTACCGGGGGTAACACGCCCATGCCCATAAACGGTGAGGCGCGGCACGGGGACATCGGTGCAGGCATCCGATTGCGCGTAAACGGGTAAGCTGGTGAAAAGTCCGAATAGGAAAAGAAACGGCAACAAAATTCGGCAACGAGACATTATTATCCTTCTTGGTGAAACAGAAACCCAGTTATAAATTAGCTTACACCGATTCGATTGCTGACCAACACGGGCTGAGGATGGAAGCCACATCCGACCAATGGTGGATATAGATCGGACTATAGATAACCCGGGATTCAAGTCATTATAGTGAGCATCATTGCGGCAGTACGAAAAATCGGTTATCCACAAAAGGATGCACACATGAACGCGACCCTCCAAATTCAGGACATCAGCGCGGCGGCAGGGACGAAGGCTCAAGGGTTTTTGAGCGTGGCGGGAACGGCTGTCAAAATCCCAATTGTGATTATCAACGGGGCGCAAGATGGCCCTACCCTGCTGGTTACGGCGGGGATTCACGGCGGCGAGTATCCGAGCATCGAGGCGGCGATTCGCTTCGGGCGGGAATTGGACGCGGCGCAGGTGAAGGGCGCGGTGATTGTGATGTCGCCGGTGAGCCTAAATGCTTTCCATGCGCGGCAGGCGTTCCTTGTGCCGGAGGATGGCAAGAACCTGAACCGCGTGTTCCCCGGTAAAGCGACCGGCACGATTGCCGAACGGATGGCGTATACGATTATGAGCGCAGTTGTGCCGCATGTTGATGCATGGGTGGATATGCATGGCGGGGATATTCCAGAGGCGTTGATCCCATTCGGCGGGTATATCATCAGCGAGGATGAGGCGTTGAATAACCGCAACCGCGAGCTGTCGGCGGCGTTCGGGTTGAAGTACCTGCTGCATCCTGCCAACTTACCGGGGACGACCATTAGTTCAGCCACGGCGTTGGGAAAGCCGGGTATCCTCGTCGAAGCGGGACAGTTGGGCATACTGGACGAAGAAAACACGGTGATCTTACTGCAAGGCTGCCGGAACGTGGCGCAGTGCATGGGCATCCTTGAAGGACAGGTACAGCTTACTGAACTGGCGGAGTTTATGAACTGGCCGTGGGTACGCGCTGGACACACCGGCTGCTGGTATCCGCAGATCAAGCTGGGCGATACGGTGACAGAGGGTCAAGTGGTGGGCATTGTGAAGGATTACTTCGGCGAAACGCTGGCGGAATACACGGCTCCTGCAAGCGGATTTGTGCTGCTGTTGTGCGCGGCGATGTCGGTGAACGCGAACGACCCGCTGATTGGCATCGCGTATTAAGCAGGTAGAATACGAATCGCCAAGACCAATACAATTTAAACCGCCAAGTCGCCAAGAACGCCAAGGAAAAACAGAGGAACTAAAATATGGTGGGTGTGGAGAAGCCGATACTGCTGGATATACCAGAGTCATTCGAGACGGAGCGGTTGATTATCCGTGCGCCGAGGGCGGGTGATGGGGCGGTAATGAACGCGGCGATGGCAGAAACAATTCAGAATTTGCGGCGATGGCTGCCGATGCCGTGGACACAAAAACTGCAAACCGTGGCAGAAACCGAAGAAAGTGTGCGACGTTCGAGCGCGTTGTGGATACTGCGCGAAGATATGCGCATGGGGTTGTTCCGCAAGAGCGATGGCGTGTACATCGGGGCGTGTGGCTTACACCGGATCGACTGGCGAATTATGCAGTTCGAGATCGGCTACTGGATACGGGCAAGTGTCGAAGGGCAAGGTTATGTGGGCGAAGCAGTGGCGGGAGTCACACGCTTCGCCTTTGAAACCCTGAACGCCGAACGGATCGAAATTCGCTGTGACAGCCGTAACGACCGGAGTGCAGCAGTGGCGCGGAAAGCTGGCTACCCACTGGAGGCAACCCTGCGACATAACGACACGACCGCCGATGGCAGTGCGCTGCGGGATACGCTGTTGTTCGCGATGATACGAGAGGAATACTTTAGCCGCAAAGAGAAGAATTAACCGCAGAGACGCAGAGTAAAAACAAGAAAGTAATGCGAATGCAGACCCCTACCCTAGCCCACATCGGCTACCTTCGCAAGCTCAGTCCGCGCTAGCAGCAAGCGAGGGAGGGAACTTATTCAAGGATTCAATTTCGCAACATTTATTTTGAAATACTAAGGACACGGAGTAAAAACAAAAGATGGCAGGAATAGAAAAGCCCATGCTGCTCGAAATACCGGACTCGTTTCAAACGGAACGGTTGATTATCCGCGCACCACGAGCAGGTGATGGAGCGGCGGTGAATGAGGCTGTTCGCGAGTCGTTGGCGCATTTGAGGCCGTGGATGCCGTGGGCTGACCATGAACCGACTGTGGACGAAAGTGAAGAATCGGTGCGGCGCGGGGCAGCACGGTGGATTCTGCGTGAAGATTTGTGGCTGCTGCTGTTCCGCAAGAGCGACGGGATGTATGTGGGTGGCAGCGGCTTGCACCGGATGAATTGGAGCATACCGAGTTTTGAGATCGGTTACTGGGTACGCAAGAGCTTAGAGGGGCAAGGTTACGTGAGTGAGGCGGTTGCAGGCATCACCGACATCGCGTTTATGGCAATTAGCGCGGAACGGGTGGAAATCCGCTGCGACACGCGAAATGAGCGCAGCGCGGCGGTGGCACGGCGGGCGGGTTACTCTTTAGAGGCTACACTGCACCATGACGCACGCAACACGGATGGGGAACTGCGCGATTCCTATGTGTTCGGCATGACTCTAAACCAATATCTTGCCCGCAAAGGTGTACAGGTCACGGAGTAAATCAGATGGTAGGTATTGATAAACCACTACTGCTCGATTTGCCAGAGTCGTTTGAGACCGAGCGGCTGATTATCCGCGCACCGAAGGCGGGTGATGGCGCGGTATTAAACGCGGCAATAGCCGAATCCCGCGAACGACTCATGCCGTGGCTATCGTGGGCAAGGCAGGTACAAACCCCGGCGGATACCGAGGAAATTGTGCGCGGGGCGGCGGCACGCTGGCAGCAGCGCGAGGATTTATGGATGTTAATGTTTCGCAAGAGTGATGGCTTATGCCTCGGTCGTACAGGACTGCATCAACTTGATTGGACGGTAGGCTGTTTCGAAATCGGCTACTGGGTACGAACAAGCGCCGAAGGCCAAGGCTATGTCAGCGAGGCGGTAAACGGCGTGACCGATTACGCCTTCAGCAAGATAAACGCGGCACGGGTCGAAATCCGCTGCGACAGCCTGAATAAGCCGAGTGCAGGAGTGGCACAACGCGCCGGTTACACACTGGAGGGGACGCTGCGGCGCAACGTGCTTAGTCCAGACGGAAGCGAACTGCGGGATACGCTGTTGTTCGCAATGCTCCGCACCGAATGGCAGGACAAAGCCGATGCCTGAAGTCGATAAACGCGGCAAGTTGGAAGCACAACCATTTGACTTCCAACTGACTAAAGATGGGCGGATGCTGATCTATTGGGATAACCGATTGATTATGACACTCAAGGGGCAAGCGTCAGAGAAACTCATTGCGAAACTAGAGGGCGCGGAGGAAACTGCCATTCAACTCGCGCTGGCTAAAGTGACCGGACACTTTAAACACGGTAACGAACGATAAAATGCTATTTTTTAAGCGGCGGCAGGGTGCTATCTTCTTCCTGCAAAAAGGTAAGGGCTTCATCCAACGTGCTGTAGAAGCGCTGACGTACTTTGAACATGGGGACAAAAAGCGAACTGGCAAATTTTAGAAATTTGTTATTGGTGACGACAATCGTCCAGCCCAATTTATCGCGCACATCGCTCAAGTCGGTTGACATAAACTCAGAAGCAGCTTGCAAGGGGGGCAGCTTCTCGACCGCCGTCATGTCGATAATTGAATGCGTAAGCGGGATGCCTTGACGCAGCAAATTATTCCCTTCAGTAATTTGTCCGCGTGCATCTTCAAGTGTGACCACCCCTTCATAACGACTGAGCAAGACACGCTTCTCGACATACCAACGAACTGTATACGGCATGACAATACCTCCTCAAAACAGTGTTACAGAAATCATTATAACATCAGGCTATGTTCTGGAATGTTTATGATTTCGAAGTTATGTATCGAAAAATGCTAACCCTCATCATACACGGGTGATCAACAGCAGCAACCGCATGAGAAAATGTTATACTGAAGCCATTCAGTAGGCATGGATGAGGAATTTGTGATGCTCTCCGAAATCGAGACTCCCTCCATCACAGGTGATATTGTTGCTATCGGAATCAGCGAAGACGATTATATGGCAACTTATGCAGCCGATTTTCACGAATGGATTGAAGGATTCGTAATCAAGATGTCACCTGTAACAGACGAGCATGACGAGATAACCAGCTTTTTACGCCGGTTTACAGACACCTATTTTGCACTGCGGCCTATTGGTCGGGTTAAAAGCGCCCCATATGTGATGAAAGCGAATGACAAAGCCCGCCGCCGCGAACCGGATTTACAAGTCATCTTGAACACCAACAGCGGGCAAGTAACCCCAACAGCGATGCTTGGGCCAGCGGATATTTGCATCGAAGTGGTATCGGAAGGCAGCGAGGAAATCGACTACGGCACGAAATTCATCGAGTACCAAAATGGTGGGGTGCAAGAATATTGGTTACTCGACCCGCTGCGGCGTGAACATCGCTTTTTCCGGCTTAATGACGTAAAAGTTTATATCTCACAGCCGCTTGATGCGGAAGGCCGCTATGAAACCCCACTGCTGCCGGGGTTGAAAATCCATGTGGCGACTCTGTGGCAGTCCCCCCTGCCCGACCCGATTGCGACAGTCGCGATGGTGCAGGCGATGGTTGGCAGCGCATAACGTTTGATTAGGCATGAGGACGAAGCAGCGAGAGGCGGATGAAAACCCGCCTCTTTTTTATTGGGGTGTAAAGTCGATCCAATCCACAGCAACCGCTAATTTGCGCGGGTCATCGCTTTGCCCGACCTCTACTGGCACAATCACCGAGTCATATTCCAGTGTCACCGTAAGCTGCTTGCCCTTCCCCACGAGTTCAGCCGGAAGCGCGAAGGTAAAGGTCTGTAGTGTGTCCGGCAGAACGGTGACGGTATCGGATGTAGAGGCTGTAATTTGCAACGGCACATGGTTGACCAGCAGGCGAACCTGGCGCGGTTCCACAAATGCCTGCGCAGCCAGTGAAACCTGATAGGCAGCGGATGGTAAGTCAACATATAGTTTGGTTTGCGGATACTCACCCGTCCAGCGCCATGTGGTGCTGCCACCGACTAACTCCGGCCAATGCCAGCCCCAACCAATAAAGCGTTCGTCACCGCTGCTGCCGATGTCGATGTGATACGCGCCGGACCCGGTTTGTGGCGGGGTACGCGC
This sequence comes from Bacteroidota bacterium, assembly GCA_027492915.1. GTDB lineage: Bacteria > Chloroflexota > Anaerolineae > Aggregatilineales > Phototrophicaceae > CFX2. Next base: position 63,184 of record JAPUDW010000219.1, read on the forward strand.
GGGGCAGCCGTCGGGATGCCATGATGTGCGGTAAACGACGGCATCACGCTCGACCCACACCGGACACACCAGATCGGGCAGCGAATTGAGGTAGCCGATAATTTCCTGCGGTGTGGGGCCGTTGCGCCCGACATCATCCTGATGCACAACGATGTAACCAACCGGCCAGTCGTTGATGATCTGGCGCAGTTCTGGCTCCACCTTGTCGGCCTCCAAGAAACGGCGCTGCCCCAGCCATGCCAACAGCGGGTCATCGTAGCGGATAGGCCAGAAGTTATCGAGGGGTGTGCGCGAGATAAAACCGTTGAGCATCCGCTTCTGATGGGACATCCCATAGAACTGATATTGTATCGGGCGGGTTTCGCCCACGAGGATTTCACCCGTACCGGCAGCAGTCGGCACTTCTAAAATCACCTCGCCCTCATATGGCGCGCCCTGCTCGCGCCCAATCTCGGTGTAGAAATCGTAAGGTTGCAACGCAGGGTCAAGCGGCGCGGTTTCATACAAGCGAATATCGAAGGCGGAGAGCAGCATAACCACGACCAACGCGAATATGGGTAAAGCGCGGGGCGTTCGTGTGCCAGTTGCAGGTAATATTTTCGTGCGGGGTGGAAAGAGAATGGGTGTCCATGTTTGGACGATAAAAACTGCCGCCGCCGCAACAAAGATGGGTGCAAGCCGCCACGGCATCCGAAAATTACCATTGGTGATGGCGTGCAGCAAACGAAACGGCATGGGGATGGACACACCGAATAAGTCGATGTTTGGCCCCATCGACAGCAGCAGCGGCGGAATGAGTACCAGCAACCAGAACCAGCGCCCTACCCTGTTGGGTGACATGGGCGTGGAAAATCGGCGGCGCATGATTAAGCTGGCAATAAGCGAAAGAATGAGCAAAATGCTGACACTGCCACCAAGTGTGGGCGTGTTCCACCACCACCAAACCGGATCAAGCGATAGATAGCCGCGAGGGAACGGAATGCCGGGGCGATCTTCCACAGGGCCGGGGGCAAGTGCGCCCCCGAAGCTGCGCATATACGGCAGCGGCCCCGCGAACCACAACAGCCCACCGCCAACGACGAGCGCGACAATAGCGGCAGCCATCACTATGCCGAGTGATGAATAGCGATTTGTGAGTCCTACACTGGTTGGGCGAAGGATGCGCCAGAGCGTCCAGAGGGCATAAGGAACGAGCCAGAAAGCCACAAAGATAGGAAATTGCAGGTCGGTATGACCGATGCCCCATATGGCTAAACCTAAGACCCCGCCCCACATCAACGAGCCTCCTACACTGCCCTTCTGTGCGGCGCGAATAATTTGCTGCCAGAGCAAGATGCTGGCTGGCAACCAGAACCAATCGCCAAGGTTGATGTGGTTATTGTAGTAGAAGTAACGCGACACGGGTGAGGCTTGCAGCAGCGCACCGCCAAGCAGCGCCAACGCGGGGGCAGCACCTTCCCGCAGGAGCAGGACAAACAGGATATAGCCGTTGAGGAAACACATCAAGAAGATGATGACCGTCATGGCAGTGAGCGTACCTGCCAACGGCTCGACCAGCGCCCATACCGGATACCAGAAGGCGGTTAGCGCGTGATAGCCAAAGTTAACGGTGTGCGGAGCCATGACGAAATCATTGACATAGATATTTAAACCGGGGTTGCTGAGGGCGTGGCGAATCCACCAGAAGTTCCAGTTGTAGTTGAAGTGGTCGAAGCCAGCAACACGCACACCGTTATTGAAGATGATGGCATACAGAATGATGAACGCCAGCAAGCCATAAAAGCCGATGGCGAGGATATGCAAACGGGCAGCACGGGGTAAAGACATAGACACCGTATAAACGCTCCTGCTGGACGATTAGAGGCAGTATTTAACCACAAATGGAGGCCGAAAGACAGCACACGGGGAAATGAAAAGGACGAGGTATATACCCCGTCCTTTCCAAGTTGATTTTGTAACTGTTAGCTACTGTGTGGACGGCGCTGGATATACCATGCGCCAACGCTCAGGCTGACCACCAGCACAACCGCGCCCACACTAATCAGCAGCGGCTTGCGCCAGACAGGTTCAAGGCCAGTTGCGGGCAGCGAACCCGCGCTGACGACGGTGGCACTGGCCGAGCCGATAATCTGCGTAGCCGAGCCGGAAAGTCCGTTAGTCAGGTTAACCGTATTGGTGATGATGAACGGCACGGGCGTACCGGGGCGAATGCGTGTAAGGACATTGACGCGCACCGACTGACCGGGGTTGATAACCACGATGCTGTAGGTGACTGTGTTGCCCGTTACCACCAGCGAACCCACATTGTTATCCGCCGAGGTACGGATAATTTCGAGCTGAGGTGGGAAGTTATCCACAAAAGTGACGTTGTTGATCGGCACTGAATGCGGGTTAGTGACGACAATCGTCCAATTCACATCCTCGCCCGGTTGAGCGAAGGCAGGATCAACCAACTTCACAATCGCCGGATCAAGACGAATGGGGTTCGGAGAAGGCGTACCGGAACCCGGAATAGGTGTACTAATGGGTGGGTTAACGAACGTCCCATAGAAGCCAAAATCCACCGTCAGGTTACTGCGTCCTGTGGGCAGGAGCGTGGTATCGCCGGGGCCAAGATCAGTTGTACCGGTGGGTTCAGACGGGCCGGGTGGCCCAAGTGTAATCGGATTACTGCGAACCCCTCCAGCCACAGCATTGACACCATTATCATCACGGTCAACATCATTGTCAGGTGTGCCAGAGGTCGGCGCGTCCGCGCTGCTATTTAGACCATTTAAGGCACCAGTCCCTACGAAATTACTGGCCGGTATTTCAACGGTGTAGGTTCCGGGGAGCAGGTTGTCGAAACGATAATAACCACCGTTATCGGTAACGGTTGTGGCGATCACATTACCAAGATTATCGAGTAAATTGACCGTTACGCGATCAATACCCACTTCACCACCATCTTGAATACCATTATTCGGTGTACCACCGCCGCTACCATCATCAAACCAGACGCGGTTACCGAGGCTGTAAGACGGTGTGAAGAAGCCGAAGTCGATAGTATGGTTGTTCTGCCCTGCCGTACCGGTTGTTACGGGAGCAATGGCAAAATTACCTGTTTGGACGCCGTTAGAGTCACGGGTGTCAACCGTACCTGCTGTGGCAGTCGTGGTACTGTAACCAACTAAATTAGGTTGAGTGGTATCGATACGCACCTGATAGGCGGTATTTTCGGTCAAAGGCACATCATAGATAAAACTGCCAGTGGATGCAGCGATGGTATCCGAACTAAAGATATAGTGACCTTCTGCATTAGTGGTTGCGGTTACAGGGTTACCGCCGACCAAAATTGGATTACCGGCTGTATCCGTCAACGTGACGATGATGCCTACCAGCGGTTGTTCGTCGGGGTCTTGGATACCGTCTTGATCGGCATCGAACCAGACATAGTTACCGATTTCAATCGGTGCTGCCGCGCACAAAGCGGTCAGATCGCCAAGACCATTACCCTTACCAAACGGCGCTGTGGCGGCAACGATTTCAATGTCGCGGTTATTAGCGCCGGATGTATGATCGTACCAAACTGTGCCTGCCGAGAATGTGGTACCGGGGTCCATCGCGACAGCGGCTATTTCAGGCGCACCGGGAATCTGTACGATGCCGCCCGTAATCGTTTCATCATGGAGGGCACCAAAGTTATCGCCAAAGTAGAATTCACCATTACCGGGGCCTTGAGCATTATTCGCGCCAGTGCTTGGCCCGAATGCGCCGGGAGGCACAGATTGAGCATTGTTTTCGAGTGTCCACCCGCCCGCACCGTTGGGGCTGGCACGGAGCAAATCACCAGCGGTTACTGTAATCAACGTGTCAGGAAAAACACCAAGCGGGGCTTCACCATCTGGGCCGTTATCTTGATAACCAAGTTGGTCACCCATACGATCACGGAAGCTCACGACCATATCGTCATTAACGAATTCAATGCCCGCTAAAATGGGTTGCGCATAAGCAAAGAACTTGTCAGCGGCAGGGTCACCAAGGTTGCCAGATAAACCGGTACCAGAACCGCCATTTGCAACGCTCAGGTCGGGGTTAGGCCATGTGTCTGTCCACGGCTGCCATTCCGCCAAACTGCCTTCGACAGGTGCGCGGCATACCGCAGCCACACCGTCAACCTGATAGGTTGGGTCAATATCAGCGCAACCACGCGGATAGTTGAGTGCAAAGTTTAAAACCTGCGTGACTGCTCCGCCGACAGGGTTATATGAGAAAACATAAGCCTGTAGACCTGTGACCGTTCCTAAGGGCGCATTTTCGTTGGTGCAAACACCACCGACATAAACTAATCCATCCCGTATACCTAGAACGAAGGGGCGATAAAT
>JAPUDW010000220.1 GCA_027492915.1 Bacteroidota bacterium
TAAACTCTGCATCTATGACCATAAAAATAAATCTAACAGACCAGGTCATTTTGTGGAATGATTGCAAACTTGTCACGGTTCGGCAGTTTCCTCCCTTACATTCGTGCAGCGGCACGGCATTTGCACGGCGGTGGACACACGGGAGCATTCTGCCGAATGTTCGCCAATTCAGCGGATTTATCCGAGCTTCTCGCCAGCACAAATTGTCAATTCGGTGGATGCACGGGAGTATTCCGCCTCCCAATTCGGTAGATATTTTGCAAATTTACCTATGCAAGTGCATTTGCCAAATTCTGAAGTCGCTTGACTATACTTTAGACCCGCTTTAAAATCCTCCCGATTGCCCCCGTAGCTCAGGGGATAGAGCAGCGGTCTTCTAAACCGTTGGTCGGGAGTTCGAATCTCTCCGGGGGCGATTACAAATAAAAACACCCATACGAATGATGGGTGTTTGAACTCAAAATTTCAGGTAATTACGCGATAATACTCTCGTAAACCTCCACCGTTTCTGGTGAAGGTGTTTTACCATTGCGTCGTAAATCATCGCTCAACCGCTGAAAATGCGCTGCTGCTTCGCTTCGTCGTCCCAACTTCGCATATAATTTCATCACTTCTCGGTGAATATTCTCTCGGCTGCTGTCATCTGCCAGTACACGTTGGAATAATCCGAGCGCGTGTTCAGGCCGATCTTCTTCGAGGCGTATATAGGCCACTTCGGAGAGCGCTTCTAAGTAGCCAGCTTTGAAGTCAGTGCGCCGATTAGTAATCCACTTATCGGTATGACCTTGCAAGAACGGCCCTCTATATAAGTCAATTGCTTTCTGCCATGCTGATAGCCGGTCGTCTGCACTGTTGGTTCGCCCATGCATCAAGGCTGTCGCGAAATCCATGATGTCATAACGAATAGCCATATCAGGATTAACCCGATAGTAACCGCCATCATGCACCAACACATCCATATCGAGTGCTTTGTGTAACCGTCTTTTCGTCACATGGAAAACATTCACTGCTTGATCCATGTGTAGTTCAGGCCAAAATGCCTGACATATCTCGGAGCGAGTAATGATTGGTCGATCCAATGCAAAGAAGAACAGTAATCTTGGTAAATGGCCTTCCCATGTATCAATGACATTCCCATTGAGGAGAACTTGCCCCGGCCCAAACGCAAATATCTCAAGTTTGTATTTGCCGGTCGTTTCGCTCCGGTAAAAATTATCCTTAATCAGCAAGTCGTCTTCAAGCAAGATCGCCCGCTTTTGAGCAATAAGTGAAACCCACGGTAGGCGTGGTAGCGTACGCCCATTGATGATAAATGTACATTGATGTTGTGTGTTAGAAACCAACTTTTCCACAAACATCTGTATATAATCTGCACTATCACTGCGATCATACTCGTCGAGTATCAAATAAAATGGCTTATCATCTACTTCTGCTAAATCTTTAGCAAAAGCATCAACTACAGCATCAAAGTTTGTTGCATCATTTGCGGGTAAAATATTTGTATGCCGACCAAATGTTGGATGCTGATTTGCTAGGTCGTGTGTCAACCCTGCAATTAATGATCGTAAATCGAGATCGTCAGGATCCATAGCATAATATAAAACACGCCTTTCTGTTGAGCCTAAGATTTTCGCAATCAGTACCGACCGATAGCGACTGCGAGGATGCAAGAGAATAAGCCGCGAACCTTCCGTTTGCTCCTGAAATGTCTGATAGGTAACATTTATGAGATCGTTTAAGTTCATAGTGTTATTTCACTTTTGAAAGGTACCAATAACTTGGATAGTAATAATTGTAACATCATTTAATACAACACGCTAATCAAAGCGTATAATGTACTTACAGGCAAAAATTGGAGGCTCCAAGTGCAACGTCCGCCACGCCCGTTTGGTGTCACACTGGCTATACTCGCCAGCTTAACATTGTTTACCGTTTTCCCGTTACTACAGGTGGGAATGTTACTTATAGTTCAATCACATTTTGCAGGGATGACATTTGATGATGCTGGTTTACAACCCATCGTCATGGGTGCGGACATATTAGGTGTTCCTGCGAGTCGCATTTTCCTTCAGGCGCTTATCGCGATTGTCTTCTTTATCGTTGCATTTTTTGCGTGGCGGGGGCGACCTCCGTTTATGCGTTTTGTGTTGATGTTATCCTGCGTAGCACTAACTCTTTACAGCGTAGTAAGCGCTATCTGGGCGCAAATTGGAACCTACGCACAGGAATTTGGCGCAAGTTCTCTCGACTCCATACTAAACTCAGTTGCAATTGGGCAGTTTAGCATAGGAATCTTAGTGACGTTTTATGTGATTTGGTACTTAAATCGGGGGCCGGCACGGGCGTTTTATCGAGGTCACTACTTGCCCATACCGGATATAGAGGTTGTGTCGTCATCAAGTTAACTTGATGACGACATACCGGTTTACTGTAAGGGAAACTCTGCTCAGCGTTTTAGCTAAAGGCTTTTTTCCCGATCAGACATTTCCATTTGTACAAGCTCACGGCGGAGTGTCTTACCAACAGTTGTCTTAGGCAGCTCTTTGATAAAACTAATGCGCGTCGGGACTTCGTAACGGGCTAGATGCTTTGCGCAGTGGTCAATCAGTTCTTTTTCGGTAGCAGTTTGGTCTGCACGTAAGACGACCCATGCTTTAAGCGCTTCCTGACCCATTTTATCTCGATCCGGGTGTGGAATCGCTGCTACACCAACTTCCATAACTGCCGGATGATCCGCAAGAACTTTTTCGACGATGTTTGGGTAAACATTGAAACCGCCAATTAAAGCCATATCTTTTTTGCGGTCAACAATATAGAAGTAACCGTCTTCATCCATTCGCCCAATGTCACCCGAATAGATGAAATGCTTGCCATCTTTCTCCCGTAGCACATTAGACGTTTCGGTTGGCATCCCATGATACCCCACCATTATTTGTGGGCCTGACATAATAATCTCGCCGATTTCACCAATGGGTACTTCTGTTAAACCATCATCTAGACTGACAATGCGCACATCCATATCCGTGATGGGTAACCCAATTGAACCTGTTCGATTTTCGCCATTGATTGGATTACATAGACTTGCGGTCGGTGTTTCGCTCATGCCAAAAGCTTCACGTAAGCTGCTGCCTGTAATACGTTCAAACTCTTGTTTCGTCGCTGGAGGCAGTGGCGCAGAGCCGCTCACACAGGTGCGGATTGAACTCAAATCAACTTTGCCGGATTTTACAGAAGGGTGATTATTGATTGCATTGTAAAGTGCTGGAACTCCCGGAAATAAGGATGGTTTAAAGTGGTCGATGTTATCTAATACGTCTCCAATATCGCGTGCATTAGGAACAAGAATGATTTTCGCTGCTAAACCAATTGCAATGTTGAGAACCCCCACCATACCAAAGACATGGAAAAGAGGGATCGCCCCTAAGAAAATTGTATGGGGTTCTTGTTTGCCGTCGCCAAGAAGCCATGTCTTTATTTGGAGGGTATTGGAGACGAGTGCCTTATGGGTAGCCATTACAGCCTTAGATACGCCAGTTGTACCACCTGTATATTGGAAAAGAGCCAAATCTTTGTCCGGCGTGATCGGCACATTTGCTTTTTTACCTGCGTATTTAGTTAGGACATCTTGAAACCATACATCTCCAGTGGGAAGCGTTTCAATTCGATGCCCCTCTTTTTTCTCTTTCGCTAATGTAAAAAGAAATTTGGCCGCTGAGGGTAAATATTCTTTGACATTGGTTACAATAATTGTCTTAACTTTGGTTTGAGGTTGAACTTGTTTAACTGTTTTGTAGAACAGGCTCATAGTGATTACGATATTGGCATCGCAATCATTTATTTGGAACTGCATTTTGTCGGCAGGGTAGGTGGGGTTAGTGGCTGCAACTACACCCCCGGCCTTTAAAATACCATAATAACTTATCGCGAAGGCTGCGATATTGGGCATAACGAGCGCTACGCGATCACCTTTTTTAAGTCCCATATCAATTAACCCAGCAGCCAAGGCATCTGAATATTGATCAAGTTCGCTGTAGGTTACAGCACTGCTGACTCTTCCTAAGAGGGGCAATCGGGCGCTGCTGATGAGAGCTTGGTTCGTGGGGTGTTGTTTCGCTGCCGTTTCAAGAAAACTTTGGATACTTACATCAGGATAAGGCTGTAGAGTGGTGGCTACACCTTTATCATAACTTTTTGTCCAAGGTCGATCTGCATAGGTAACCATTTTAATCTCCAAATTCTATTTCACTAAAATTCATAACTTCATTAATGAATTTCAAGTATAACCATCACACGACTCATGTCAAAGCCTATGTCGCTGCCCACGCTCGCCATTGGTCGGGTAAACGGGCAACTTGACCGCTATGTGTGATGCAAATGTGCTTGCTTTGTCCCTCAACCAATATTTCTCGTGATACAGCGTCCAAAATTTCATAAGCAAACGTTAATCCACGACTCTTCATTTCGGCGATCCAACAGCAGATTGTGACCTGTTTTCCGTATCGAGCCGATTTGATATAGCGCGCATTAATTTCGGATACCGCCAGGTAATAACCGCTGGCTTCAAAGCTTGCGTAATCACTGCCGCGCTGCCGTGCGTAGTTGCTGCGTCCTTCTTCAAAATAGACGATATAACTGGCGTGATGAATGATGCCCATTGCATCGGTTTCGGCATAGCGAACATGCAGGGTGGTTTCGGCAACATAAATATTTGCTGGGGGCAAATTTTTACTCCTTATAACCTCATTAAATTTTCCTTGCAGGGAGAATAACAAACCTCACTCTCCATGCCAAGCTACGATCTTGTGGGAGTGAGGGTAAGGGGTGTGCTATAATCACGCTGTTAAGCAATGAATATTGAAGTAAGCGCGGAGGTTGCGCGTATGGACATAAACCAAGCCGCACGGATGATTGAGTGGCTAGACGAAGAAAGGCGGCGCGATAAGGCTAATATTGCCACCCTTGAGGAACGCCTTGCCCAACAACAAGATACCATCACAATGTTGTCTAAGCGGATTAACAGCATGGAGTCTGACCAGACGGTCATTAGAACCCAGATTTCACCATCAGGGCGCGAAGGCGACTTGATTGAGCAGGTTCGTAAAGAAGTACTTCAACTGATTGAAACTGTTGAATCCAAGCGCCTAACTGCGGAGCGCGAAACCGAACGCCGGTCTGATTTAGCGCGTGAAAATGTGATGCGCCCGGTGCGCGAACTGACGGAAAAACTTGACAAACTCGAACGCCAGACCAGCACCATCCCCGGATTTGAGGTGGAACGGGAACGTGTTTCTGATACGGTTGCATCTTTGCAACAGCGGGTTGATGATCTGTTCAAGAAGATCGAAGAACCGGATCGCCGTTTAGCATTTCTTGAGGAGCAGCGCCGACAGGACAGCCGTCGTGTGTCTGAAGTTCAGTCAGAAGTACCTGAAATCCAAAAGCAGGTTGATAGTGTTCGGCCTAAGCTCACGCTTTTGGAAGATTTAACCCTGCGCATTGAGCGCCGTGTACAGGATGTTCAAAATAGCTAACGTGAACGGCGTGAACAAATCCAGCAGTTTATTGACCAACAAACGCTTCAAATTCAACAACGTGACCAGCAAATTTCTGACCTCGTGAAACGTTTTGGTGAGCAGGACAGCCAGATGCAGCGTAATATTGAGCGCTTTGAAACATGGCAAGAAGCGTATCGAAATATGAAGAAAATTATTGACGATTTTGAACGTATTGGTGACCGTTTGGAACGTCGAATTAATGAAGTGGCCGAAATGCAGCGTTTGAGCGAAGAACGTTTCCGTCAAGAATGGAATGACTGGACGGCAGATGACCAGAAACGCTGGAAGCAGTTCACGATTTCTAACGATGAAGTTTGGCGCAGCCATGACAAAGAGTTTGATCGTTTTGTCTCGAAAATCACGGAGCTAGAGTCGATGTTTCCGCCCATTCAAGATAGTTTGGGGCGAATCTGGAGTTTGGAACGTGAACGGGCGCAGTTGTATCGTGAGCGTTATCAGTCTCTGCTGCTTGAGTTTGATACGGGTTCAAAACCAACGACTGTGAAATTGCCCTCAGCAGTACCGAGTAATGGTACGACCACCAACGGTACCAATACGCCAAACGGCAACCCCTAGCTAATTCATGGGCGATTTGAGAACATCAGTCGCCCTTAATGTTCGGCTAGCGGCGCTTCCTGCGGTTCCTCGATACCGGGGCGGTTATCATCTATACGTTCGATATTTGCCCCTAAGCCACGTAGTTTTTCCTCCACACGTTCATAGCCTCTGTCGATTTGCCTGATGTTGAAAATACGGGTTTGGCCTTTCGCACCCAAGGCTGCGAGTAAAATCGCCATGCCTGCCCGAATATCAGGGCTGGTGATATAAGCTTGCCCTTGCAAACTAGTTGGCCCTTGCACCAAAACTCGGTGCGGATCGAGCAGGGTAATACGTGCGCCCATCCGCACGAGCTTATCGGTGAAGAAGAAGCGGCTTTCATACATCCAATCATGGAACAGGAGCGCACCGGCGCATTGGGTTGCGATGACGAGAGCAATACTCATGAGGTCAGGCGGGAAGGCAGGCCACGGCTGGGCTTTGATAATTGGCATCCGGTTGCCCATATCCGGCACAATTGTGAGAGACTGAGCCGAGGGGAGAAAAATATCTTGACCGCGTGTTTCCCACTGAACGCCCAGCCTGCCAAATGTGAGCGCGATCATTTCAAGGTGCTGCGGGTCGGCGTCCTTGATCAGTAGTTCGCCACCTGTGAGGACGGCAGCACCGATGAAGCTGCCGACTTCCATGTAGTCGGCACCGACGCGAGCCTCGCCCCCATGTAATTTTTCCACGCCCTCGATGATGATGCGATTTGTGCCTGCACCTTCGATTTTTGCGCCGAGTGTCGTCAGCATGGTGCAGAGGTCTTGGATATGAGGTTCACAAGCAGTATTACGAATCGTTGTTTTACCTTTTGCCAAGACACTTGCCATAATAGCGTTTTCGGTGGCAGTGACACTGGCTTCGTTCAGCAGAATATCTGCGCCACGCAGGCCGTCGGTTTTCATCACGAGCATATCTTTTTCAAGCGTGATGTCAGCGCCAAGCTTTTGCAGGGCGATGGCGTGGGTATCCAAACGGCGTTCGCCGATGCTATCACCACCGGGGATGGGCAAACGTACCTGCCCACAGCGGGCGAGCATTGGCCCCGCGAATACGACGCTGGCACGGATTTTGGTGGCGAGGGCGGGATCAATATCGGAGGTGATGATTGACTCGGCGTGAATGCGTACCGTGCTGCTATCTAGCCATGTCACCGTAGCGCCAAGCTGACGCATGATGTCCAGCGTGGTTCGTACATCACCAATATTGGGCATGTTGCGCAACGTGACAGGTTCTTCGGTCAGCAGGCAGGCCGGAATCATTTTGATGGCGGCGTTCTTGTTTCCACTGGCTTTGATCGTGCCGGAGATGGGATGCCCACCTTCAATAACGAATTGTTCCATGCCACTTATCCAATCGCTAAACGGGAAGAATGCCTCTGTATTGTAGCGCTTGCAAGTGCGTTGACAACCCCATCGTCACTCGTTATACTAGGTTCATTCTTGGGAGAAATTGGATTTTATGCGTCTACATCATCATCTGAAGGCATATAGTAAACCCCCGGTGTTGGCCTGACTGTAGACCGTCCCATATGTTACGCTTTGTACAAGTCCCCGCACCACGCGGGGACTTTTTGTTTTAGTTTTAAGGGAGGGGCGCGACAATGCTGGCTGTAGTGGATTACGGCGCAGGGAACTTACGCAGTGTACTCCATGCGTTGAGTTATTTGGGTGTAGAGAATATGCGCGTTGTACAGGATGGGCGCGACCTGAAAGGCACAGACAAGATTATCCTGCCGGGTGTGGGCGCGTTCGGTGCGGGGATGGAGGAATTGGGGAAGCGCAACCTCATTCAGCCTTTGAAAGACGCGGCTGTGGCAGGTATCCCGATACTTGGTATTTGTGTGGGAATGCAGTTTTTGTTTGAGAGCAGCGATGAGATGGGGAACTTTGATGGGTTAGGGATAATTCCTGGGTATGTGACACGCTTCCCTAAAGTACCTAACCTGAAAGTGCCGCATATGGGTTGGAACCAAGTGCGACAGTGCCGAAGCTGCGAACTGCTGGATGGCCTCGCGCCGGATAGTTACGGTTACTTCGTCCACAGCTATTACTGTACACCAACACGACCTGAGGATGTGGTGGCTGAGGTTGATTACGGCTTACCGTTTACGGCGATTGTCCAACATGACAACGTCTATGGCGTGCAGTTTCACCCTGAAAAGAGCCAGACGATGGGCTTACAGATTTACACCAACTTCTTGAAGGTGAAGGCATGATTATCTATCCAGCGATTGACCTGCGTGGTGGCAAAGTGGTGCGTCTGAAAGAAGGCGACCCGAACCGCCAGAAGGTGTTTAGTGAAAACCCCGTAGCGACAGCGGAACAGTGGATTGAGCAGGGGGCAACATGGATTCACATGGTGAATTTGGACGGCGCGTTCGCGAATACCAATGATAACCCGCGTATTCTGCAAGCGGTGGTGAAGTTTAATGTGAAGGTGCAGTTCGGGGGCGGTTTGCGTTCGACAACTGATATTCAGAAGGCACTGGAACAAGGGGCAAGCCGCGTGGTGTTGGGAACTATTGCAATAGAAAATCCCGCATTGGTCGAGGAAGCAGTGAAACGCTGGGGCAGCGAGCGGATTTGTGTGGGGCTGGATGCACGGGACGGGAAAGTGACCACGCATGGCTGGCAGCAGAAAGCTGATCTGACTCCGGTTGAACTGGGCAAGCAGATGAAGACGTTCGGCCTCGAACATGCCCTGTACACCGATGTAAGCCGTGACGGACACTTGCAAGGCGTGAATGTCGAGGGGACGGCAGCGTTGGCACGCGATACTGGCTTGCAGGTGATCGCATCCGGCGGGGTAGGGTCGTTGGACGATATTCACCGCTTGAAGGCGACTGGTGAGGTCGCAGGTGCGATTATCGGGATGGCGCTTTACGAGGGAAAGTTTCAGTTGGCAGAGGCTTTAGCGATTGTAGGGGGCAACGATGCTGGCTAAGCGGATTATCCCGTGTTTGGATGTGTTAAACGGGCGGGTGGTGAAGGGCGTGAACTTCGTGAACCTGCGTGACGCTGGTGATCCGGTAGAGCAGGCAGCCGTCTACGACCGCGAAGGAGCGGATGAACTGGTTTTCCTCGACATTACGGCTTCCCACGAGGGGCGAAACACGACATTGGATATGGTGCGGCGGGTAGCGGATACGATCTTCATCCCGTTTTGCGTCGGCGGAGGCATTCGCACAGTGGATGATATACGGGCGACCTTGTTGGCGGGTGCGGATAAGGTGTCGATCAATAGTTCGGCGATTAAAACCCCACAACTGATTAATGATGGGGCGTGGGGGTTTGGCAGCCAGTGTATTGTGGTGGCGATTGACCCGAAGTTTGTCGATGGCAAGTGGGTGGTACATATTAATGGCGGACGCATTCCTACCGACAAAGAGGCGATTAGCTGGGCAAAGGAAGTTGAAGATCGTGGGGCAGGCGAGATTTTGCTCACGAGTATGGATCGCGACGGGACGAAAGCAGGTTATAATCTCGAACTGACACAGGCGGTTTCTGAGGCGGTTTCTATTCCGGTGATTGCATCGGGCGGGGCAGGGAAGATGAGCGACTTCCGTGAGGCGTTGACCACCGCGAAGGCCGACGCAGCACTGGCGGCGACCCTGTTCCACTACAATGAAATTCGGATTGGCGACCTGAAAAAATATCTGGATGAACAGGGTGTGCCGATACGGATGCACGGTTGGGAGGCGCTTTGATGTTCGAGCAGATTAAGTGGGACGAGCGCGGACTTGTTCCGGCGATTGTGCAGGACGTTGATACGCAGCAGGTTTTGATGATGGCCTACATGAACGCCGAGTCTTTACGGCTGACGCTGGAAAAGGGCGAGACGGTTTTTTGGAGCCGCAGCCGGAATGAACTGTGGCATAAGGGCGCGACTTCGGGAAACGTACAGGAAGTGCGCGAGATACGGGTCGATTGTGATGGCGATACGTTGCTGATACTGGTTGATCCGGCGGGGCCGGCCTGCCACACGGGCGAAGTGACCTGCTTTTTTGATCTGCTAGAGGTTAGCGGCTAGTGCTGGATATTCGTAGTTGATAACAGTTGCAGATTTTGCACAATTTGCATATTTTCTGCCGAAATGGCGGGCGGGAATGAGGGAGAGATCTGCCGAATTGACAATTTGTGTCGGCGGGACGCTCGGCTAAATCTGCTGAAATGGCGCAGCTTCGGCGGAATTACGGGAGCAATCCACCGCCGTGCAATTTGTGCAATTTGTGTCGGCGGGATGTTCGGCTAAATCCGCCGAAATGACGCAAAAGCAGCGAAATGCTCCCGTGTATCTGCCGCCGTGTATTTGTGCAATTGCACGGCGGGAGTGAGGGAGCAATTCGCCGAGTCGTTGCAAGTTTAAAGTGTTAAGTTACAAGAAAAGCGGTTCGTTGATGGTGGTTGATGTGTAAGTGGTGGATGTTGGTTGGTGCGGATGCGATGTTGACTGTTGATCATTAAATTCGGTAAGGGTAAGCCACCGGACAGCATTTATGCTGTCCCTACGAAGTAAATGTTGTGTGGGACAAGATATATCGCGTTCCGCCATGTATTGAATTATTTTATCAACCATTAATATCGCATCCCTACAAATGTAGTTTTGTAAGTAGTTGAGATTATAAACCATCACCAGATCAATTATATGAACATGTGTTCTATTTGTCAAGTTTGAGTATCCAAACCAAATGTATGAGGGTGTTATGGCAGACATGTTATATCCGTTAGAAGCATTTATCCAAGAGCGCAAGGCGAACCCGAAAGAGGGCAGCTACACCAACAGCTTGTTCGGGACGGGCATTAATAAGATTGCGCAAAAGGTTGGGGAAGAAGCGACTGAGGTGATTGTTGCGGCGTTGGGGCAAGGGCGGGACGAACAGATCGGGGAACTTTCTGACCTGTTTTATCACACGCTGGTGTTGATGACGCAGCTTGGGATTTCGCTCGATGACGTGAGTGAAGAACTACGGAAGCGGCATGGGAAGTGAATGCGGCAGGATTCCTGAAACCAAGTACAATCAATAGAATAAGTTGGAATATGCGAGATTGCATAGGTAGGAAGGAAAGGTTCAAGACCTTTCCCTACGGATTTCTGGTTAAGTAAATTATCGAAAGTTTTTAGTAAACTCCTTCCGTCGCTGACGCGACACCTCACTCGATTGCGGGGGAGGTGAAATTCCATGCAGGGCGAGTTTCTAAAACGTTTTGATAGATCACTTAGGAGAGGGTGATGTTCGTAAATCGTCAACGACTAGAACAAATTGAAGCTGATACGTTGGCTCCGTATGCACTGCTCAGCCGTGACAGCCGTGGACGACAACACCATGACCCCGAACCGCAGTATCGCACGGCGTTCCAACGCGACCGCGACCGGATTGTGCATTCGGCGGCATTCCGGCGTTTGGAATATAAGACACAGGTGTTCGTTAATGACGAGGGTGATTATTACCGCACACGGTTGACGCACACGCTGGAAGTGGCGCAGATCGGGCGGACGCTGGCGCGGGCGCTGGCGGTGAACGAAGATTTGGTCGAGGTCATTTGCCTCGCGCACGATTTGGGACATACACCTTTCGGTCATGCGGGTGAGGGCGTGCTGAATAAGCTCACAGAACGGAGCGGCGGATTCAATCATAATCATCAGAGTTACCGTGTTGTGACGCAGCTTGAGCGGCGGTATCCTGATTGGCCGGGGTTGAACCTGAGCTATGAAACGCTGGAAGGCATCGCCAAGCACGAAACGGAATATGACCTGAGCCAAGTGGCAGGGTATGATGCGACCCAGCGCGGGAGTTTGGAAGCGCAGATCGCGAATGTATCCGACGAGTTGGCTTATAACGCGCATGATCTGGATGACGGTTTACAGGCGGGGTTGATCTCGCTGGATGATTTGCAAGAACTGGAAATCTGGCGGCGCGTGGTTGATCAAGCGGCGTGGAAAGGTCATACGCTGGACGAGATTACGCGACACTCGCTCATCCGCGAACTGATCGGTATTGAGGTCGATGATGTGCTAACGGCTACCAACCAGCGGTTAGAAGCCCTACAACCGAAATCCACAAAAGATGTCCAAAACCACAGTGAACAAATCGTCGCGCACAGCGATGAAATTAAAACCCTGAACCGTGCATTGAAAAACTTCTTGTACCAGAAGATGTACTTCCAGTTCCGTGTGATGCGAATGGCGACACGGGCGCAGCGATTCATTGAGCAAATATTTACCAGTTATGTGCAAGAGCCGCGACAACTACCGAATGAATATCAGGCACAGTTAGCAGACCGACCGATTGAACGGGTGGTAGCCGATTACATCGCGTCTATGACAGACCGTGGCGCTCTGTTAGAATATAGACGTTTGTTCGACCCGTTGATGAAGCCTTGAAGTGGTTTTTGAGTGAGCCAACAACTGAGGCAGATGGGATAACTCATGGCGAATAACGAGACCGTATTAAATCACCGTTACCGATTGTTGGCGCAGCAGGGTTCGGGCGGCATGGCGGTTATTTACAAGGCGCAAGACCTTGAACTGAGCCGCATGGTTGCCGTCAAACTTTTGCGGCCGAGCCTAACGGCTGACCCGTCGTT
>JAPUDW010000221.1 GCA_027492915.1 Bacteroidota bacterium
CGGTGTTAATGGTATTGGGGTTGGTGGCAACACTGCTAGCCTTTGTGCTGTTCGTGATTGGTGCCTTGCTAGGCATTCAGGATGTGGTTGGTTCTAGTGTTCAGGTTGTAAACATTGATCCAAACTCGGTGCTAGCTGAAGCGGGTGTCCAAAATAACGACATCATTACGGACGTTAACGGGGAAAAATTTGCTACTACTGACGAATTTTTCACGAAGCTGAATACGCAGCCCGATACCTCCGCGCAGCTCAATATTTTGCGCGGAGATAATAACCAACCTGTCAGCATCACCATACCAGCCGCTTCAAATCTTGCCACAACTGCATCGATAGTACATACCCAAATTCGGGATGTCAGCCCCAATTCACCCGCTACAGAAGCAGGCATACAAGCAAATGATTTGGTTATCGCATTCAACGGTGCCGCCATTAGCAGCGTAGAAGATTTCCGCACAAAGATTAGGGAAAATCTGGGTAAAGAAGTAAGTATCACCTTAGAACGAGATGGTTCTCAGTTTGAAGTACAGCTTACCCCGCGCGTTAACCCGCCCCAAAATCAGGGTGCGGTCGGCGTAGTCGTTGGGGAAATTCTGACGAATAGCGGTGCAGGTTTAGATTTTGTAAGCCTTCCTCAAATCGATTATGTGCCGCAATCACTCGGGACATCCATACAATATGGTTACGAAAACGTCATTGCTGTGATCGCATCAGTCGTAGAACTGCCATCACGGTTAATGAGTGGTGCAATAACGGCTGAGGAAGCTCGCCCGGTAAGTGTTCTGGGGATTAGCCAAATCGGTGCTGTTTTCATCGAGCAGAGCATCGACCAACAGCGCATAACACCCATCTTCTTGTTCATTGCAACCATCAGTGTGGGACTTGGCTTCTTCAACTTGCTGCCAATCCCGGCGCTTGATGGCGGGCGTATCCTATTTGTGATTATCGAAATCATTCGTGGTAAACCAATTTCACCGGAGCGAGAAGGGCTGGTTCATTTGATCGGTCTAGCGCTACTCTTGTCGCTTTCAGTTTTGGTACTACTTAACGATGTGATTAACCCCGTGACAAATCAGTTACCACGGTAGAAAGGGTAAATTCCTTGACAATAGAAACCTATGAAAACAGCGAAAACGGCGAAAGTGATGTACGCCCAACAGAGAAGCCAACGCTTGAGGAAGTCATTCGCGATCTGGATGCGCGTGAAGGCAATCATGTCCCAACCTCTGCCTACTATGGGCTATCCAACCTGTTGCCAGAGACCGTAGAAGCCTTTGTTCCCTATTGGGATGCAATAGACTCAGAGTACAAGCAGAAAATCTTGGCTGAGTTCGCCGAAGCAAGTGAAATTAACTTCGATCTTGATTATCAATCACTCGGTAACCTCAGTATCAATGATGACAACAGTGAGGTACGCGTAAGAGCAATTGGCGTACTTTGGGCCGATGAATCGCTTTCCTTATTGTCAAAAATGATAGACCTTGCTGAAACCGATGAAAGCACGGAAGTCCGTGCAGCCGCAGCGAGCGAGTTGGGGCGCTTCATCCTCTTGGGTGAGTATGGCGAAATATCGGAGACTGAAGCGAATCGCGCACAAGATGTTGTCATCGGCATACTCAATGATACATCTGAAGATGTAGAAGTTCGCCGTCGGGCGCTTGAAGCCATTTCAAACAGCAGCTTGGATTTTGTTTCGGAGGCAATTCGAGAAGCATATGAAAGCGATGATCGTTCCATGCGTGTAAGCTCAATTTATGCGATGGGGCGTTCTTATGATGATCAGTGGAATGATTCCGTAATCCGCGAAATGCATAATGATGACCCAGAAATGCGCTATGAAGCAGCGCGGGCAGCGGGCGAACTCGAAATTGAGGAAGCTGTTACTTTGCTAGGGCAGCTCGCCGTTGTTGATGAGCGTGAAATTCGGCAGGTAGCGATTTGGTCACTTGGAGAGATCGGTGGATCACAAGCACTTCGTCTACTCTCGGCACTCGGAGAAGATGCAAGAGATGCAAAAGACGAAGATCTGCTAGAAGCGGTTGAAGATGCAATCGGTTACGCGAGTATGAGCGGTGCCGATTTCGATTTTGACCTTGAAGACGAAAACTAACCAAATGACAACCGCCCGACTTATATGCCGGGCGGTTGCCTAATTAACATTATGAAGTTGCAAACATAGTTTGTAACTTCATCGCCATGCCCATATCGCCCTCAATCTTGATTTTGCCGCTCATAAAAGCCTGCATTGCGCCGAGTTTCCCGGTCGAAACCGCATACCAATCATCAGCCGCGGCCTTAAGCGTCATTTTTGGATTTTCGGCTTGCCCTTCACCCGCTTCACACGTACCATCAGTAATCTTGAGCCAGTAGAGTCCACCATTGTCGCCACTCAAATTGAATTGAATGACCGCGTTGACACCTTCAGCCTTTGAAGGGACAAAACGTGAGGACATGATCGGGAATATTTCAGCAATTTCTGCTTGTGTAGCCATTTAGTAATTACTCCTGTTACTTTGAGTGTAGTTTGCAAAGATGATTTCATCTTATCATCATGTTTAAGTAGTATACAATACGGTGCATTAAACACGAAGCGAATTGTTTTTGTCTTGTGTTGTACCGTGCAAGAAATATTTAATAATTTTGTTAAGGTGGAACTTTAGGAACAATGCAACGCGCTGCTCAACAGTTGATAATGATTGCTTTATGTCTCGCCATGAATGCGTGTGTAAGGCTTCAACCTCAAGTTGTCGTAATTACTGCTACGCCAGTTTTAGAATCAAATAGCGATCAGGTCATACCACCCACAGAACAAATCGCCCTCAATTTAGCAACTCCAACCGCACTAGATGCTCCCGCTCTCGCCACGATTGCAAGCACTGCACAGCCGATGGCAGCAACATCCTATGTAGTTCAACCAGGTGATACGCTGTCGGGAATTGCTGCTCAATATGGTGTTAGCCTAGAGACATTATTAGAGGCGAATCAAATCACAGATGCTAATCTAATTTCGGTTGGTCAGATTTTAGAGCTGCCACCTGAACCGAATTCCATCACTCCATCGTTACGCATTATTTCCGATGATTATTTTGTTCGTGGGCCATCGAGTAAGCAATTCGACCCAATTACTTTTGTAAACCAGCAAGTTGGTTATATCCGAACAGTAACTGACATCGTTGACTTCAAGTTGTTGAGTGGGGCTGAGGTTGTGCAACGTGTCGCTCAAGAATACAGTGTTGATGCAAGATTACTGCTTGCAATCCTAGAATATCAATCAAAATGGTTGTCAAGCAATATAACAAACGAAGACATCAAACTGTTTCCGATACAAGGACAACCTTCCCCCGATGGGTTTGACCGTAGGGGATTATACAAACAGTTGGCGTGGCTGGCTAATCAGCTTAATAACGGTTACTACAATTGGAAGTATGGAAACCTCAAGAATTTGGAATTTGAAGATGGAACACGCCTCAAGCTGGCACCAGAATTAAACGCGGGAACCGTTGGAATACAGCGTTTTTTTAGTATTCAACTTCCTTATCCTCAATGGGAAAGCGCCGTAAGCGCAGCAGGCTTGTACCAAACATATGCAGCGTTATTTGGCGAAACGTCTGCTGATACAAATGTAAATCTGGTACCATCTGATCTCGTTCAGCCTTTAATAACCTTACCATTTCCTGCCGGACAAACATGGTTGTTTACCGGGGGGCCTCATGGTGGGTGGGGCAGTGGGAGCGCGTGGTCAGCAATTGACTTTGCACCACCGGATGATAGAACGAACGACAGCCCTTTATGCTATATCTCAGAATTTTGGGTAACTGCCGTTGCTGATGGGGTGATCGCACGAAGTGAGGATGGGGCGGTCTTGCTCGATCTCGACAGTGACGGTGACGACACGACTGGCTGGGGAATTTTATATTTGCACATGGCGGCTGAGGGCCGTGTAGCTGCTGGAACAGTGGTAAAAGCCGGCGATCAAATTGGAAAACCGTCATGCGAGGGCGGTTTTTCGACCGCAACCCATATGCATATTGCTCGCCTCTATAATGGCGAATGGATTCCAGTAAGCGGTGATGGGGTTGCCCCGTTCGTGATGAGCGGTTGGACAGTGTTTGGTTTTAGTGGTCAGGAGTATCAGGGTTATATGTTAAAAAACGGAGAAAGACGAGATGCTGAGCAAGGGCGACTGACACCAATCAATCGTGTTTCATGGTGATAACAATGAACAAATATCGACGCACAATCGGCATATTTACGATCATTCTGCTATTAGGAATGGTATTTACAGTCTTTCAGACACCATTATTTGCATCGCCTTCCTTTCAAGAACTACCGACGGCCACTCCTGTACAGGTGAGTTTGCCTACACAATTGCCAGTCTTACCCACTGCAACACCACAGACAAATGCGGTCGTTCCTATAGAACGCAGTCCAACTCCGGCGGGAGCCGCTTTCCTCGAAGCCATAACTGAGGCAAATGTTCGTTCAGAACCGGATCCTGAATCCGAACGTCTGGGATCAATCCGTGCTGGGGAACAATACACAGTCATTGGTCAGTATTTCAGATGGTATCAATTTCAATATACTCAATCAGCCAGCGGCACGGGCTGGGTGTTTGATGAGTTAGTAACAGTGAGCGGAAATACCGCCAATATCACTGACCTCAGTGCAACAACCCCCACACCAGATGCTGCGGCAGCTCAAATCAGTAGCACATTGGCTCTCATTACCCAAACACCGGGTGGTGTATTAACAGCAACAGCTGGTGTAGGTGCTTTACCATTGCCGCTGGTTACCAACGCAGACGGCAGCAGTGTCCTTCCTCCTGATAGTAACCTTGGGGCAACAATGTTACCAACCTTTACCGCACCACCCAATATCGCTATACCAAATTTGTCGGGGCAAGATGCAAACAGTCCAGAAACAACCGAAACACCTCAACCAAGCATTTTGCCGCTGGAAGATATTGTCTTACCATCACGTATCCCGCCAATTGTCCCAATTTTGCTTCTTGGCGGTGCTGGTATCTTAGGGCTAGCAATTACCTCTGCAAGACGTTAACCAAGTCGTAATTATGTCTTGATCAAAATGGTTCGCAGGTTAGAAAACTCAAACGCAATTCGCTTTCTAAATTTTGTGCGAATAAAGGGCAATGTGAGGAAAAAAGGGATGGTCACGAAAAATGCGAAAAACGGCAGTGGCGAACGGATGAGCGCGATCAAGGATCACGGCACGCAAGTCGGCATGGTGGTCGAAATAGAGCGAACCGGGAATGGTCAGGACATCACGCACCAGACGCAGTAGGCCGAGATGACAGGAAAGGGGAAGGTGTCGTTGGAGTCGACGGGCGAACCAGACCAGCAGATTGTGTGCCAATTGAGCGAGTAGGATCAGGGTTTCTTGGGCAATGGTCGAGCGTTTGTTGCGTTTGGCAATGCCCAAGACCTGTTTGTCACCGCGATTGTGGGTTTCAATACCACCCGCCCGCCGGTCATAGGCATACACCAGGTGGAGTAAGCTGTCAGGGGGTGATGAGGACACCGTAGTAAAAGCGGTTGTGATGGCGAAGGCGGATAACCTCTTGACGGGTGGGACAATCTATAGGCGACTGGTGTGGGCAGCATTTCAGCATAGCGTGTGGCTAAGACCCATCCCAACTGCCGACCCCGTTGGTGTGGGTTCTCCCTGTTTGCCAGCTAACTGGTGCAGCATCCGGTTCGGGCGTACCAGTGTGTTGCTCTCCACTAAACCGTGTCCGCCACTGAGGATATTGAGGAAAGCATCTTGCAGTTTCTCAAGCGGCTAATGCACTACCCTACAGTATCCCTCGTCGACCATTGGTATCCCCTCATTTCATCCCTAATTTGCACAAAATTTACAAACTTGACCCTGTTTGAACTTATGTTCTATAATGAAGAAGGCTGTGGTGATTTGGTAATTCGATACCTGTAAATTTTAGTTTCATAGAGGCTGGGTGAATCCAGCTCGTGTTACCAATTTTCGTCTGTCACTTACTTTGCAACCGCTAACATAAAGTGCTACCAATATGATGGTATTCATCTTCAGGGAGCTAAAATAGGGCGTTGTATATGCTGTCGAGTTTCAAAAGCAGCAGTGAACCTGAACTTACCATCACTTTTGCAGCAACGATAGCAGCAGCAGAGGTTTGCAAATTGCGCAGCGGCATTTTCATAGGAGAGTTTCGCCGCATTTGTGTCATTTCGGCGCCATTGAGAGAGACTCCCGCCGCTACAAAATGTCAATTCAAGCAATATCTATGACATTGAGACTATGAGACTATGAGGCTTCAATTTTTGTAAAGCGTTCAATTAAGCGCACAATGAGTGACCCAATAACCGTCAATGTCAGGTAGATAAACGCAACTACAAGGTAAGTTTCGAGATAACGAAATGACGCACCGGAAGATGTTTTTGCTATTTGTGTAATATCTCGAACGGCCAGAATTTGAACCAGCGAAGAGTCCTTGATCATAGCGATCATATCGTTGCCTAGTGGGGGCAGAATACGACGAATAGCCTGTGGCAAAATAACAAATTGTGCAGTCTGGCGATAATTCATCCCAAGTGACCGTGCGGCCTCAATCTGTCCTTTGCCAATAGACTGAATGCCCGCCCTAAAAACTTCTGACTCGAATGCTCCATAGGTAAACGCAAGTGCGATAATAGCTGATTGAGGTGAGCTGCCCTTAATATCGAGTGCGAGGCCAAAGGTCGCGTTTATCGCATCCCTAATCGCCGGCACAAGGACAAAGGCCACAATGAGCAGCACGATGAGGATAGGTAAACCACGCATCACCGCAACATAAAAAGTGGCAATATTATAAATAATAGTATGGAATACGGCTCGCAAAGTTGCTACCACGCCGGGATTGTGTGGTGGTGCCGGAGGATTCGAACGAATAAGCCCAACTACTAAGCCAATAATAATTGCAGAAATATAGGCAATGCCGCTGACGGCGAGCGTCATACCAATGCCTTCTTTTAGTTGGTTAAAAATACGGGAATAGACTTCATTATCGAGCAACAAGAATACAACGGAGATGCCAATAATGATTAACCCGATTAGCCACCAAGGAGCCGTATATAGAAAATTAAGTGAAAACCCTCGCTGGGGCGGCCTAGAAAGGGTGTTTTCTTTAGAACTTAACTGGTCTGAAATGTCGGATGAATCCATATAACCTCTAAATACAAAATAAGAGGGGCGCTGATATTTGAGCGCCCCTACACAGTAACCAGACCTAATTACTACTCAACAGATCTAAACCACTTATCGTTGATTACTTGAAGGCTGCCGTCATTCATCATGCTAACGATGCCTGCACTTAGTGCGGACGGGAGAGCACTGCCCTTCGGGAAAATAAAGCCAAGATAGTCAGACTGAAGGGTCGGTGTGATAACACGAACCTGCTCACTGTTTACACCTGTGTAACCCAAACCAGCAGTGCTGTCGATTGCCACAGCATCAACATCACCAGCAATGAGCGCTTGTACTGCAACAGGGAATGTGTCATATGCGCTGATGCGGGATTCGCCAACAAGGGACGCAGCCATTTCATAATTGGTAGTACCGGGCTGAGTGCCCACAATGAGGCTGGAGTCTGCGGTAAATTCCGATGGGGTCGAAAAACGACTTTCATCAACGCGAACCAGCAAGACCTGTTCGGTTTGAACATAACCAATTGAGAAATCAACCTGTTCCTTGCGTTCTTCAGTGATCGTGATGCCATCAGCGGCCATATCATATTCACCGCTTGATACGGCGATGATCATACCATCCCATGCCGCCTCAACAAATTCGGGGGTGCAATTTAGACGAACGCAAAGTTCTCTGAGAACATCATAATCCCAACCAACTGCTTCATTAGTGGTTTCATCAATGTAATTGAATGGCTTGTATGCATTTTCAACCGCTACTGTAATGGTTTGTCCACCAAGGTCGGGCAGGGCAGGTGCAAACCACTTGAACCATTTATCATTAATATCTTGCGCGGTGCCATCTGCCTGAATTGCAGCCAAACCCGCATTGATCGCGGTTGTTAGTTCAGAACCTTTCTGAAAGATAAACCCGAGGTCATCTGAACGAAGAGATGAGTCGACAATTTTGACATCGTTGGCATTTACACCAACATAGCCTTGACCAGCGACATTGTCGAGGATAACAGCATCAATATCACCAGCAATCAAAGCCTGAACCGTAACACCAAGGGTGTCGTATGGCGCTATACGATCTTCGCCAACTAATTCTACAGCCACATCATAGTTGGTTGTTCCCGGTTGTGTTCCAACGGTCAAACTCGCATCTGCAGCAAATTCCGCAGCATTAGCGAAACGTGCTTCATCTGCACGAACAAGCAGTGCTTGTTCGACAGTAATGTATGGATCTGAGAAATCAACTTGTTCTGCACGTTCGTCGGTGATAGTAATGCCTTCAGCAGCCATGTCATACTGACCATTTGCCACTGCGACAATCATGCCATCCCATGAGGTTTCGACAAACTCAGCAACGCAATTAATCTTCTTACAAATTTCACGAAGCGTATCGTAGTCCCAGCCTACCCCATTCTGTGAAGTTTCATCTCTAAAGTTAAATGGTGTGTAATCATTTCCTAACGCTACGGTTATGGTTTTACCACCCAAGTTGGGAAGCTCGTCTTGCGCTGAAGTCGTGATGAATGGAACAATCATCAGAACCATCAGCAATGCAAGTAACATCCTTTTTTGCCACAAATGCATCTTAAAAATCCTCCATTAATTGCGCAAAACAACACAATTGCTTGAAACTGTCACCTCACAGCGGGGATTTTACCACGCATGATCAGCATAGCAACAAGTTAATATTCGCATAGGTTAATGGTTTAATGCAGAGGTTAACTAACCAAGAGTGATGTGCATTCATTCATCAATTTGAACAAACGCGGCATTTCGAAAGCTTTGTTCATACGTAATATGATTTAGCTTTGCTTGTCTTGTGAGCTGCTTAAAAGCAATTTCTGCTTGCATAGCTTCGCGCCGGTTGGGAAATTGCCATGCTGCTATCAGTTTTACAGGACGGCGTGTTTTTGTGTATGCTGCACCTCGCCCATTATTATGCGACTTTACTCGATGTGAGACATCTGGAGATATACCCGTGTAAAGTGTTTGGTCAACACACTCCAACACATATAAGTACCAAACTTCGGCAGGCATCAATAAATAAAAGGGACGATCCTCATACGTAACAAGATCTCTTGCAGTATAGCCGGCTAGAAAAGCAGTTTGTAAAGTTTCGCGTAGAGCTAACCGCCATGATATGGCAACGTTTTGGGATTGACGTTTCATCTGATTGATATTTTGTGGGATCTCTGCAAGATAGAATTGGTTGGCCGATGTGAGTTTGTTTATTATAAGAGTGTCATTATGAGAATGGAGTAGTAAATGATGTTGTGTTATTTCGTCCGATATAAACAATGATATAGGGGATTCCTGCATACTTAACTGCTTCACACGAGGATTACGCAGCGCCCACATGATTTCTAGGCGATCTGATGGAAGTCCAGCATTCAGACCATCAGTTAATACACCATAAAAATTGACATGGTAAGTGTTCGTCAACCCGCCAAGAACATGAAGATTGAAATTTGCATTCCCTCGTTGCAATGGATCGAATGTCCATCCAATAGTATTGTAACCATTTTCCAATGCCCAACTTCGTTGAAATTGTTTCAGTCCAAAACCAACGCCTTGCCCTTGATAATCAGGGTGAACCGCTGCCATATGTGACCACAATAGTTTATATTTGTGGCGTGAACTAGGGAACATTAGCGCCATACCAATGAGCTTATCACCATCAAATGCGCCGAGGACAAGGCTGCCATTACACACCATTGCATGAAGCAAACCTGCGGGCGTTGCATCACGCGCCGGTAAGTCCCACACGATAATTTCGAGGTCAACGACTTGTTCAAGTTCTTCTATAGACTCAATGGCACGATAAACAATATTCACAGACTATTTTCCAAGTGGGTCAGCCAACAACAAACCGATTAGTGAAATGAGAATCCCAAGGTTAAGCGTTATGACACCAATTAAATGCAGCGATTGGGATGTTGCATACACATCGACAAGTTGCAAGACAAAGCTAATAATGATAAGAACAATACCAATAACTACAGGTAGACCCCGGCGCTTTGCCATGAATTCGGAAAGACTTGCAATTCGATCCGCCAACCAACCTGATTCGTCAATACGCTTAAACATAATCATTTGCCCTATTATTGAATTTGGTATTCCGCAAAGCGTTCTTGTAATGATGGGGGAAGCTGAGCAGTGATAATCACACCATCTTCAGTATGTTCTTGACTTTCCACAGTCGCTAACTCAAAAAGTTGTGAGACCAAGTCACCACGGTTGTAGGGTAGGCGGAGCTTCACCTTCCGTATGTGTTGGCTAAGTATGGCTTCAATAGCTTCCAGTAATTGATCTATTCCTATGTTATTTTGGGCAGAAATCGGAACTTCAGCCACATAATTTTCAGCGCCATAACGTTGAGGAAGCTGTGGATTATCCCATTGATCAATTTTGTTCCAAACAAGGATGCGTGGAACAGGGGGAACATCAAGCTCAGCAAGCGTATCTTCAACAGCTTCGATATGCTGCCGTACATTTGGATGCGATGTATCCACGATATGAATCAGTAAATCCGCCTCGACAATTTCTTCCAGCGTCGCTCTGAAAGCAGCAACAAGATTAGTAGGCAATTTTTGGATAAAACCCACTGTATCAGTCATGAGCACATGACGACCAGAAGGTAAGTCCACTTTTCGCGTCAAAGGATCAAGTGTGGCAAAGAGTTGGTTAGCAACATAAACATCTGAATTTGTGATTGTCCTGAGTAATGTTGATTTCCCCGCATTGGTATATCCGACCAGCGCAATCACAGGGATACCTGCGCGACTACGCTGGCGACGGTAATGACTACGATGTTCTCGAACGTGCTCTAATTCTTCCTTAAGCTTGGAAATTTTACGTCCAATTTCGCGCTTATCAACTTCTAGCTGTGTTTCACCGGGGCCGCGCAAGCCGACACCCCCACTACCGCCACGCGCAGCACCGCCGCCTGCCTGACGCGCAAGATGCGTCCATTGGCGCGTAAGTCGAGGCAAACGATACTCATACTGAGCTAACTCAACTTGCAAGGCACCTTCACGAGTTCTCGCGTGTTGAGCAAATATATCAAGAATGAGAGCGGAACGATCTAGCACTTTGATATTTTCGCCAAACTCACGCTCTAGCTGCCGCTGATGGCGAGGGGAAAGCTCATCATCAAATATGATTGATTGGGCGCTCATATTGAGAACCTGTTCGCGAATTTCCTCGACTTTTCCAGAGCCCACATAAGTATTAGGGTCGATTTGCTGCATATTCTGGACAACCTGTCCGGTGACTTCTAGACCGGCAGTATCAGCCAACATCGCTAATTCCAAAAGGGAATCACTCATACTCAAGAGAGGCCGACTGTTTTTGACTTGAGCCGCGACCAATAGGGTACGTTCTTTTTCAGGAGTTGATGACAAAAGTTCGTGCATACGGTTATGTTAATACTCTCAATATTTCAATTCTGTTCTTTGAGGATACCAGTTTCGCAATCTTTCTAGAGCCATTTCCAAACGTTCGTCGGAGATACCAAGGCTGATGCGAATATATTTATTACCGCCAGATCCATAAGCACTTCCGGGTGCAAAACCAACGTGCGCTTGATCAAGTGCTTGGTTTACATATACATCGCCATTACCATCCTCAACTTCTGCCCAGATATACAGTGAGCCTTTCGGCTTCGCAGCTTTTAGACCAATGTGGGGTAGAGTATCTAAGATATGATCACGTCGTCGTTGATAAACTAGATTTCGCTCGTCAATCCAGCTTTGCGGTGTCGTATCTAATGCGACTATTCCTGCGTCATAAATGGGGCGGAAATGTCCGCTGTCCATGTTACTTTTCACTTGCAGCAGTGTTTTGATTGCATCTGCATTACCGACTGCCGCACCTAAACGCCAACCACCCATGTTAAACGTTTTCGAGAACGACATGAATTCAATCGTACAATTTTTCGCGTTGTTCGCCTCCAGTACGCTGGCTGCCTTGAAGTCATCATAAGTAACATCTACATAGGGGTTATCAGAAACGAGCAACACATCATGCTTATTTGACCAATTTACCATTTCCTGATAAAAGTCTAAATTGGCAGTCGCACCTGTTGGATTATTCGGATAGTTCAACCACAATAATTTTGCTTTATCTGCTATGTCATCAGGAACACTGGAAATGTCAGGTAGAAAGCCGGTAGACACTGAAAGTGGCAACCAATGTATATCCCCTCCAGCAATTCGCGCACCCATCGAGTACGATGGATAACTAATATCAGGTATTAATGCTAAATCACCCGCGCCTAAATATGCTAAACTGAGATTAACAATACCTTCTTTACTCCCAATAAGGGGTAGAACCTCTGTTTCAGGATTTAGTTTTACACCAAATCGCCGTTCATAGTAGCGGGCTACGGCATTTCTAAAAGGTGGGATACCTCTATAGCCTGAATAGCCATGCGTATTGGCTTTGTGTGCTGATTTCGATAACTCCTCAACCACGGCCTCTGGTGGGGGCATATCGGGACTGCCAATATCTAGGCTAATTATATCGATGCCTTGAGCCTGTAAATTTTGGATACGCTGTGTCAGTATCGCAAAAAAGTAAA
>JAPUDW010000222.1 GCA_027492915.1 Bacteroidota bacterium
CGGACATATTTTAAAGGTATTCAATGGCAATCATTACGATTGTTGGCGCAGGTGTCATGGGTTCTGCGCTTACGTTTCCAGCGGTTGATAACGGTAACGAAGTGCGCCTCGTGGGTACACATCTCGACGAAGCGATCATCACCAGTTTGCGCGAAAATCACTACCATCCTCGCTTGCGCCGTCCCCTGCACACCAGCGTCAAAGTTTATTCGCATACCGAAGTCGGTGAAGCGATTAAAGATGCCGATGTCGTTGGCTTGGGCGTAAACTCGCAGGGCGTTCACTGGGCAGCGGAAACGATTGGTCCCCATTTACGCGCTGGGCAAACCATTTTGATGGTCACCAAAGGCATGGAAAGTGTCGACAGCGGTCTGCAAATCTTGCCGGATGTCCTGCGCGAACATTTACCCGCTTCCATCCGCGACCTTGTAAACTACGCAGCTATTGGTGGCCCCTCGATTGCGGGGGAACTGGCAGCACGGCGACAAACCAGCGTGGTGTTCGTGTCGCGAAGCGCAGAAATTTTGCCCAAACTGCGGTCTCTCTTTCTAACCGACTACTACCACATCTGGACATCAACCGATATGATCGGCGTAGAAGTGTGCGTGGCGCTCAAGAACCCGTATGCACTGGCAGTCGGACTCGCAGCGGGGGTGCTGGAGAAACAGGGCGAAGATATTGCCAGCGCTAAAATGCACAACTATGCCGCAGCCGTATTCGCCCAAGGGTTAGCCGAAACCGCCATTCTGGTGCAAAAGCTGGGCGGCGGGTTAGAAACAGTATTCAGCCTACCGGGTGCTGGCGACCTATATGTGACAACACAGGGAGGGCGCAACTCGCGCATGGGGCGGTTGCTCGGCATGGGTATGTCCTACAGCGACGCGGTTGAGGAAATGCCGGGGGAAACGATTGAAGGCGTGGATGCAGTCGTCTCGATGATGCCAGCGATTGAGGCCATGATCTCACGTGGCGATTTAGATGCTAACGCGCTCCCGCTCCTACGTGAACTCCACCGGATTGTCACCAGCAACGCTAAAGTTGAGTTCGACTTTAACAGCTTTTTCAGCAAACTTCCTTTCGCCCCGCCGACGAAAGATTTATCGACGTAATCGTATTTTCAAGGATGTAATTTATGGCAGCCAACGGGCAGATTTTGCCAGAAGTGATTCAGCGTTACCACGAGGTCATTGAATCACTTGGGCCGGAATTTTTGAAGGAAATGCTCCAAGATATGCACACCATTCGTGCATTCGAGGAGCGCGCAGAGCAGTTGTACAGCCTCGGCAAAGTGCATGGGACAATGCATCTTTCCATCGGGCAGGAAGCCACCGCAGTCGGCGCATCCAACGCGCTCAAAGAGGGTGACTACCTGCTAAACCACCATCGCGGTCATGGGCACTGCCTCGCTTGGGGTTCCAACCCCGATAAAATGATGGCCGAGTTCATGGGCAAAGAAACCGGCTTCTGCCGTGGGCGAGGGGGCAGCATGCATATCGCCGATGTGGACGCGAACAACCTCGGCGCAAACGGAATTGTGGCCGGTGGCGTACCGATTGCAGTCGGCGTGGGCATGAGCATCAAAATGCGCAAAACCGACCAAGTGTGTATGGTGATCTTCGGGGACGGCGCAGCCAACGAAGGTGCGTTCCACGAGTCACTCAACATGGCTTCGATCTGGAATCTGCCTGTCGTTTACCTGTGCGAAAACAACCAGTACGCGATGTCGATGCCAGTGGGTAAAGCCTTCAACATCGAGAATATCAGCGTCCGTGCCCAAGCTTATAATATTCCGGGTGTGACAGTTGACGGTAACGATCCTTTAGCCGTTTATCTCGCGGTACACGAGGCTGCGGAACGGGCACGGCGCGGTGAAGGACCAAGCTTGATTGAGGCCAAAACCTACCGCTATAAAGGACACTCCAAGAGCGACCGGCAGGCTTACCGGACGCGCGATGAAGTCAACGACTGGATGGACAACCGCGATGCCATCAACGGGTTCGCTAGCTTATTGACGACCGCAGGCGTTATTAGCAAAACGGAAGCAACCGCGATGCGTGATACCGCATTAGCCATCATCGACCGTTCGGTTGAATTCAGTGAAGCCAGCCCGTCTCCCGATCTCGCGACCATTTTGGAGGGTGTCTATGCGTGAGCTAACCTACGCGGAAGCCCTGCGTGAAGGGCTGCGGCAGAGTATGTCGCAGGATGAGCGTGTATTCCTGATCGGTGAAGATGTGGGCGTATATGGTGGCGCGTTCGGTGTAAGCGCCGGATTGTTAGCCGAGTTTGGCGAACAGCGCGTCATCGACACGCCGATTTCCGAAGCCGGTATCGCCGGTGCTTGCGTTGGCGCGGCACTCACTGGAATGCGACCCGTGGGCGAAATTCAATTCATGGACTTTATTACCCTTACAATGGAACAGCTTGTCTTGCAAGCGGCCAAAGTGCGCTTCATGTTCGGTGGGAAGGCCAGCGTACCGATGGTACTGCGCACCCCCGGTGGTTCGGGTACCGGCGCAGCCGCGCAGCACAGCGAAAGCCTCGAAAACTGGTTCGTACATGTACCGGGGCTAAAAGTTGTTATGCCGAGTAACCCTTACGATGCAAAAGGCTTACTACTGGCCGCGATTGACGATAACAATCCGGTGATCTTCATCGAGCATAAGCTGCTCTACAAAACGAAAGGCGATGTGCCGGAAGAAATGTACCGGATTCCACTGAGTCAAACGGCGATTGCCCGCGAAGGCAAAGACCTCACCATAGTCGCTACGTCGATTATGGTTAGCCGCGCGTTAGAAGCGGCAGCCGAGCTGGCTAAAGAAGGCATCGAACTGGAAGTGGTTGACCCGCGCACCCTCAAACCGCTGGATGATAAGCCAATTATCGAGTCAGTGAAGAAAACCGGACGGGCGATGGTCGTACATGAAGCGGTCGAGATGGGCGGTTTCGGTGGTGAAATCGTCGCGCGGATTGCCTCCAGCGAAGCGTTTGATTACCTCGAAGCACCGATCCGGCGGCTGGCGGGGCTGGATATTCCGATCCCTTACAACCGCGAGTTGGAACGGGCAACGGTACCACAGGTCGAGAACATCATCCTTGAAGCCCGTAAATTGGTACGCGGCGAGTACTAACGATTATGCCTATTCCAATAATACTCCCTAAATTTGGCTTCACGCTGGAAACCGCTGACATTGTTCAATGGCTCAAGCAAGATGGCGACACGGTACGCGCTGGCGACCCCATCTGCGAAGTGACCACAGATAAGGTCAACATGGAGGTCGAAGCGCCGGAGTCCGGCACGCTGATTAGCCCGCTCTACGAAGCCGGAGCAACCGTTCCGGTGACAGATGTAATCGCCTATCTCCTGCGACCGGGGGAAGCCCGACCGAGCGAACTGCCGACTCCGCAATCAATGAAGTCGGCTGAAGCTACAACAACACCAGCCGAAGTAGCGACAATTAGCACCAGCGAAACGAGCAGTACAACCGTGAGTCCGGTGGCGCTGCGAGTGGCCGAAGCTGGCAAAGTTGACCTGAGCCAGATCAAGGGCACGGGGCCGAATAACCGGATTGTCCGGCGGGATGTGGAAGGCGCACTGGTACAGCCGAACGACAAAGTACGGGCGACACCAGCGGCACGGCATCTAGCGAAGCAAACCGGTGTTGCCCTTGAAACCGTAAGTGGCAGTGGCCCGCGTGGGCGCATCCAAACGGTCGATGTAGAAGCGGCACAGGCGGCACAACAAGCGGCGGCGAAATCTGCACAAGCCGTTGAGCCGGTGGCTCCCCCACCCTCAACCCCGCTAGTGTTATCCGGTGACCAACCGCGCATGATCAAGATGGAAGGGATGCGTAAGACGATTGCCAACCGCCTGCAAAAGAGCTTCCAAACCGCGCCGCACATTTTCTTTGATGCTGACATCAACACGGCGGGTATCGAAAAACTGCGTCTGTCATTAAAAGCACGAAACGAAAAACTTTCGGTCACCACAATCCTCTTGAAAGCCTGCGCCGGTGTGCTAATGCGCCATCCGTGGTTGAACGCAACGCTGGACGGTGAGGAAATCGCACTGTGGCCGACGGCGAATGTGGGCGTGGCAGTGGCGTTAGAAGCCGGTTTGGTCGTGCCGGTGGTGCGGAATGCTGAACGCTTATCCATGCAAGCTATTCAAACCTCGGTGGATGATCTGGCGAAACGGGCACGGGATAACGCCCTCAAAGTGCCGGATATGGTCGATGGCACGTTCACGATTAGCAACCTCGGCATGTTCGGCGTTGACCGCTTCACGGCGATTATCAACCCGCCGCAGGTAGCGATCTTGGCAGTCGGGCGGACGCAGCAGCAGTTTGTGCCGGACGCGAACGGGCAGCCTGTTCTACGCTCGTTCATGACGGTAACGCTCTCGGCAGATCACCGCGTAGTGGACGGCGCACAAGCGGCGAACTTCCTACAAGACCTGCGAACGGTGTTGGAAGAACCGGCGCTGTTGGCATGGTAGAGCATCGTTTGAAGTTGCAAGTAACAAGTTTCAAGTAAAGACTGACGTTAAAGTTGGTGGGAACCTAAACTTTTTAACACGCAAATGTTGTAAATATTGCAGTTGTTGCAATTGTGATTCCTGTAATTTTGCGACATTTGCGACATTTTGAGAGAGCAACTACCAAATACTGCAAAAACAAAACCCTTGTTGGCGCGGCGGCGATAACAAAAGATAGTCATCAGTCCACAGTCTTTAGTCAAATGCAAAGATCAGCGGCACAACAAGCGGCGCAGACCCTCCCCCAACCCTTTTCCCATATTTACAGGGCAAGGGAGTTGCGACCGTTGCCGCTATGAACAGCATAAGTGAAGTGAGCGGGTTTAGGGCTACCATTTGGAAGCTTTTAACGCGCTTTGGCACTAACCTTTTTGAGGGAGTAAGAGCGCTGTGAACGTTGGCAGATGGTTGAAAAATAATTTGTCGGGTTAACCAAAAATCAACCTAAACAGTAATAAGTCTCAAATGACACCTTGCAAGTCCAGAGGTCAGCATGGCTATCTACAGGACTAAAGGAGCAAGGGGTCGGAAATCCAGCCTTCGAGCGGGTCGCAGTCGGGCGGGATACCATAGTCAGGAACGGTGGCTGTCCACGCCGCCTGCACCGCACACAACACCGCGTCCAGTGTGTCGCCACTTTTATCCTCAACAGACGCTTGAATGACTGCCGAATCCAGTTTCAATGTGAAGCCGTAAGTATCAAGCAGCATAGGCGACATCATCATGTCAAGCAGTGCAGCACGGGCGCTGGTGTGCTGGTCAGTGTGGCGGGCAACCGTATCTTGCTTATAACTCAAGCGCTGGTTGATGAGTGCGGGATAGACTTCCAACGCGACACGGTTATCACTTGTCGGGTGGCACGGTAGGATGTTGAGACCAGCCGCCAACAGTCGCGGCGCACCTTGAAAGAACATTTTGCCCACCGGCACAAAGTCGAGCTTCATGGGGCTGATGGCATTGGCACGGGCATCAACTAAACGGCGGTGGAGTTTGTCGCCAGCAGGGCGCGAGTCACTATAGCGGCGGATTTCGGCCTCAAAGGCTTCTTTACCCATCGCCGAAACAAGCGTAATGAGTTCTACCCACTCGGTCGGCCAGCCGAGCGCTTCGATGAGGCGGCGCGGTTGGCTGAACGGAAAGTCAAAACCCGCGACCCATGCACCGGACTGCCCAAGCGCTGTCTCGAACGCGGCGAAAGTGGGCAAACGAAGTACCGCATTAACATGCAGTTCACCACTCTCAAATTGAGCTTGAGCGCAGGTAATGGGTTTAATGCGGGAGGGTGCGCTGGTGAAGTCAAAGCCAAGAATGTGCAATTCGTTTTTACCACAAAGAACACAAAGATAATCAGGATTCATGAAAAGAGGCAAGCGTACTGCCTGCCCCTTAACATGAATTAATCGTGCTAATTACTTCTTCTGGAAGCCGTTCTTCTTTTTCTTGTTGCCAGCAGCGAGATTGCCAATGCCCTGCTGAATGCTGCCCATATCCGGTTTAGTAGGATTGTTATGGTTTTGGAGGGGCGCGGGTTGTGAAGGCTGCTGCTGCGTAGGTTGTGAGATAATCGGCGGCGCGGGTGGTTGGTTAGCTGGTGCTTGGTTGCCACCAAGCAAACCGCCGAGCAAACCACCAATGTCCATGCCACCCTGACCGCCCTGCCCTTGACCGCCGAGGAGGCCGCCAACAATGCTTTCCAGACTATTCGCGTTGGAATGTTGACCACCATCGCTGAGTAGATCGAGAACCACGCCCAAGATTGCCGAACTTGAACCGGAGCTAGAGCCTTGGCCGCCACCGAGCAAGCCGCCAAGCAGATCGCCCATGCCACCGGAACTTTGCTGATTGCTACCCCCGCCGCCAAGCAAGCTACCGATCAGGCTGCCCATATCCATGCCGCCGGAACTTTGCTGGTTGCTACCCCCGCCGCCAAGAAAACCGCCCAACAGATCACCCATGCCGCCGGAATTTTGCTGGTTGCTACCCCCGCCGCCGAGTAAGCCACCCAGCAGATCGCCCATGCCGCCAGAATTTTGCTGGTTGCTACCGCCACCACCGAGCAAGCCACCCAGCAGATCACCCATGCCGCCGGAATTTTGCTGGTTGCTACCGCCACCACCCAGCAAGCCACCCAGCAAACCCATAATATCGTCACCACCCCCACGACTCGCGCCGCGCATTCCGGTGGGTACACCACTGCTCGACTGCTCTTGCCGTTTTTGCTCAACGTGAGCAAGGGTTTTCACAACTTGTTGCGCATCATCCTTGGATAGATTGTATTTTTGTTGTATCGCATGGGTCAGTTGATCCATTTTTTCCTCCTAGGGAATATGGACAAAACGAAATATATATAATCCGTAGTTTAGTATAGCGTAAGGGTGTATCAATCAACATTACATTTCAGGCATCGACGGCACAACCGCAACCTTAATAACTTCGCTCCGATGCATTCGAATGAGACTGTCTTCGACTTTTGAAAGCGGTACTTCGCCATCGAGCAGCGGCTTAACCGTAACCTTGCCTGACGAGAGTACTTCGGCAGCAAGCTCGACCATACGCGGCGTCGTGTGGAATACGCCCTTCATCGTGATTTCGTCGTAGTGCAGGTGCGTCGCATCAAAAGAGACCTGCGTGCCACCTGGAAGACCGCTAAATTGGATAATCGTGCCACCCTTGCGGGTCATCATCATGGCCTGTGACCAAGTTTCCGGCGTACCGGCGGCTTCGATCACCACATCCGCGCCACGCCCTTCAGTTTGCGAACGCACATAGTCCAGCGGGTCGCCATCTAAGCTGCTGAAAATGTCATCTGCGCCGACCTGTTTCGCGCGTTCGAGGCGGCCTTTAGCACGACCAATGGCAATCACCCGTGACGCGCCCATCGCCTTCATCAACTGGATTTGCATCAACCCTTGCGCACCCACGCCGATGATAGCAACCGTATCGCCCAACTGCACACCAGTATACGAGGCGCACAGCACCGCGCACGACAGCGGCTCGATAAACGAGGCCTCGGTAAAAGGCAGATGCGCCGGTTTGTGGTGCAAATTTTGGGCGGTGATGTAAGACGGAATACGTGCATATTCAGCATACGTACCAAAGTTGAAACGCCCTTCCAACTCGGTGCACAATTGCTGCTTGCCACGCTTGCAGTAGTAGCATTCATTGCAGGGTGCAGAGTTAATACCCATCACGGCATCACCCACTTTGAATTTGGTCACGCCCTGCCCTATGGCGCTAATGTAACCGGCGTATTCATGGCCGAAAGGCATGGGCGGCTTAAACAGCTTGTGCCCGCGCCGGAAGGCTTTGAGGTCAGTGCCGCAGGTGGTGGCGGATTCGACTTTGATGACGACTTCGCCGGCAGCCGGTTCGGGAATCGGCACTTCCCGCATTTCCAGCTTACCGGGTTCAAGAAAGTAAACCCCGCGCATTGTGGCTGTCATGGAAATTCCACCATCACTTTCAATGAGTCGCCAGCCGCTTTGGTCAGGTGCCAGGCTTTGTCGGCCTCGCCAATCGGGAAGCGGTGGGTGATGAGCGCGTTGGCGTCAATCAAGCCGTCTTTGAGCAGCGCCATGGTGCGGCGGGTATCGAATGGGCCAGCCGAATAGGTGCCTTTAATGTTGACTTCTTGGAACAGAATGCGGTTGGTATTCAAACCCCATTTGTAATCAGGCATGGTGGGTGCGTAAAGCAAGAGCGTGCCACCGGGAGCAACAAGATCGAACGCCATGTTCAGCGCCTTTTCGTTGGAGGCGGTGACCATGACGGCATGGGGGCCAGCGCCATCCGCCCACGCCTTCACCTGTTCAGCCATATCCGCATCATCGACATTGAAGGTGGTGATACCGAGGGACTGCGCACGCTCAAGGCGAATCGGCAGTCGATCCAGCACAGCGATTTTGTTGGCACCCCAGTGCGGCGCGAGCATCGCCATCGTAATGCCGTTGAAACCTGCACCCACGATCACGACCGTATCGCCCTGCCGGATGCTGGCGCGGTCAAGAGCGCGGACACAGCAGGCAATCGGCTCGACCAAAGCAGCGACTTCGTAAGGCATCCCATCAGGAATAGGGAGGATGTCGCGCTGGACAATTTCAGCAGGGATGCGCACATATTCCGCCATGCCTGCGGGATACAGGCGGGTCTTTTTGAAAGTCGGGCATTGGGTGTAATGCCCGTGCATACAGAAGTCGCAGACCATGCACGGGACGTGGTGGTGAATAGCAACACGGTCGCCGACTTTGAAGCTCGTCACACCTTCGCCCACAGCGACCACATCACCCGCTGGTTCGTGACCAAGAACAGTCGGCGCACGGGGGGTCATGTACCAGTCGGTTACATCGCTGCCGCACACGCCGCAAGCCCGGATGCGCACCAGCAGTTCACCGGCGGCGGGTTGGTCGGGCATAGGATAATCTTCGATACGAATATCGTCGGAGCCGGCGTAAATAGCCGCTTTCATGGTATCAGACATTAGGAACGTCCTTTATAGTTACAAGTTTCAAGTAACAAGTTTTAAGCCAATCAAGACTATAGAAATCAGACTCATGGGTAAGAAAAACAGCCCGTTTATCGACTTGATTCTAACTTTGCAGTTTTAAGGTTCAGTACGGCAATATTATAACGAGAATGGGCAGATGTGCATATCCATCACGGATGTGAAGCTGCCTAAAGTTAGGATATACTCGGTCATATAAGCAGAAGCAGCAGGAGGTTAAGATGGGTGTCGTACATAAGCGCGTGCAAGAAGCCGCGGATTGGCGCTGGCAAGATGTGAACGTTGAAGGTTATAACACCAACAACGCGACCAAACAGGTCTTGATTGGCGAGAAAGACGGCGCGGCTAATTTTGCGATGCGCTGTTTTACCGTTCCCGCACGCGAATTTTCGAGCCTCGACAAGCACGAACGCGACCACGGTGTGATGGTCATGCAGGGGCGCGCACGGGTGCAGTTGGGCGAAAACTTCGAAGAGGTCGGGGTGGGGGACGTGGTGTATATTCCGGGTTGGGAAGTCCACCAATTCGAAAACCTGACGGACGAGCCATTTGTTTTCCTGTGCATCGTCCCGCCGCTGCCGAAGAAGCAAGTCTAATTTGCGCAGCGGGAAAGAGAAAGTATTTAACCGCCAAGTCGCCAAGAGCGCCAAGGTCAATACCAAAGAGAAGAGATTAGATGGCTGAACAGAAACGCAAATTCGGATTTGAAACACGGATGCTGCACGCCGGACATATTCCTGATCCGGTAACGGGCGCACGGGCGGTACCGATTTATCAGACGACCTCATATGTATTCGAGGACACGGATAAAGCGGCGCAGTTGTTCGAGTTGAAGCAGTACGGCAACATTTACACCCGCATCAACAACCCGACAACCGCCGTATTTGAGGAACGCATCGCCTCGCTGGAAAACGGCACGGGCGGTGTGGCAACCGCCAGCGGCATGGCGGCCCAGTTCACGGCGATGATGACGCTGCTCGAACCGGGGGATGAGATCGTGTCGTCATCGCACCTGTACGGCGGGACGATGACGCAGTTTACGCACACCTTCAAGAAGCTGGGTATCAAAGCCTACTTTGTTGATCCAACCAATATTGAGAATTGGGCGAAGGCAATTACCCCCAAGACCAAGGCACTCTACGGCGAGACCATTGGCAACCCACGCGGCAGCATCCTCGATATTGCGGCATTGGCTGACCTCGCCCACGCGCACAAAATCCCGCTGATCGTGGACAGCACCTTCGCCACACCGTACCTGTGCCGCCCGTTGGATTGGGGCGCGGATATTGTTATCCATTCGGCAACCAAGTTTTTGGGCGGGCACGGCAGCTCGATTGCAGGGGTCATTGTAGACTCCGGCAAGTTCGACTTCAGCACGTTTAAGACGATTGCCGACCCCGACCCCGCGTACCACGACCTACGCTTTTATGAGACGTTCGGTCACTACGGCTTCTTGATGAAAGCCCGTGCAGTCACCGTGCGCGACACAGGGGCAGCCCTTTCCCCCTTTAACGCCTTCATGCTGATACAAGGGTTGGAAACGCTGTCGGTACGCATGGAACGGCACGTCAAGAATGCACAGGCCGTTGCCGAGTTCTTGAGCAGCCATCCCAAAGTGGATTGGGTCGCCTACGCCGGTTTGTCCGATAACCCGTACCACGCGCTGGCGCAGAAATACACACCAAAGGGGCCGGGCGCAGTATTCACCTTCAGCATCAAGTCGGATAACGCACGGCTGGCGGGCAAGAACTTTATCGAAAACCTGCATGTGTTCTCGCATCTGGCGAACGTCGGTGACGTGCGCAGTCTGGTCATTCATCCGGCATCTACCACCCACCAGCAGCTTTCTGACGCGGAATTGGAAGCTGGCGGCGTCACACCGGGTATGATCCGCTTATCAATCGGCATAGAGACTACAGAGGACTTATTATGGGATCTGGATCAAGCCTTGCAGTTGACGTAAGCATGAACACCGTTCTGACCGAAGAAGAACGGATTAAATTTCAGGACTCCGGTATTATTCGCAAGGTACTCAGCACGACCAAGACGATTGCGATTGTCGGCCTCTCGCCCAAAAGCGAACGCCCCAGCTACTTCGTCGGCACGTACTTGAAGTCCGAGGGGTATAAGATTATTCCGGTGAACCCCACAGCGAAGGAAATCCTTGGCGAAACCTGCTACCCTGACCTCCTCAGTATCCCTGAGCCGGTCGATATGGTGAATGTGTTCCGCAAGCCGGAAGACTGCCTCGAAGTTGCTAAACAGGCTGTCCAAATCGGCGCGAAAACACTGTGGTTGCAGCTCAAAGTCGTCAATATCGAGGCGGCAGAATATGCGGCAGCAGCCGGTTTGAACATAATCATGGATCGCTGCGTGAAGATCGAACACGGGCGCTACAGCGGTTCGCTGCATTGGGTCGGCATGAACACCGAAATTATCAGCGCGCGCCGCGGTCAGCGTTACTTCTAAGCAGCACGAGTTCTCAACTCAAAAGTATTCTGTAGGGCGCATGGTTATGCGCCCTTTGCTTATCTAAAGTGAGAAGCGATTGGACACATTAAAAGATCAAGTCGCAATTGTCACCGGTGCAGGGCAAGGGATTGGCTTCGCAATTGGCGAACACTTCGCCCGCCTCGGCGCACATGTTGTCGTGGCGGAAATCCAAGCCGACAAGGCACAGACCGCAGCCAAACACTTTAGCTCAATCGCGGCAGAAGCCATGCCCTACCCGATGGATGTGGGCGACACCGCGCAGATTGATGGTTTGGTAGAGGCTGTCGTTAGTCGCTTCGGGCGCATTGACATCCTCGTCAACAACGCCGGTGTCTCCGAAAAAGCGTCCTTCTTCGATATGACGCCCGAAAGTTGGGATTGGCTGCAACGGGTGAACCAGCGCGGCGTCTTCTTTTGCCTGCAAGCGGTGGCGCGGCAGATGGTCGCGCAAATCCCACAGGCGGTTATTGACGCGGGGCAAGCCGACCACAGCTACGGCAAAATTATCAACCTGTCATCTATCGCGGGACGGCGCGGTCGTGCGGATGTCATCCATTACTCAGTATCCAAGTCGTCGGTCATCACCATCACGCAGGGCGCCGCGATGGCGCTTGCCCCCTACAACATCAATGTAAACGCCATTTGCCCCAGTGTCCTGCCCACGCCGATGTGGGATGAACTCGACCGCACCCAATCCGAAGCGCATCGCATGGAACGCGGTGAATGGTTCAAAAAGCGTATCGAACGCATTCCCCTTAAACGTGCTGGCACGGTGCAGGAGGTCGCGGCGATGTGCGCCTTCTTGTGCTCGCCAGCGGGTGACTACATCACGGGGCAAACCTACAATCTCGATGGTGGTTCGGAGCTGAACTAAGAGGAAACAAAAAAGACGACCGATTAGATCGTCCTCTTTAGCATCAAGTTTAATGGGTTCTCAAATCTATTGAACCAAATTCTTGGCGCCTTGGCGGTTAATCTTCTTTTGAATTACTCAATCGGCTCTTTGTAAATGATGTAGCGACCAATGTCGTCACCCTTGGCGATGCAGGTCGATAGGTCAACCTTGAACTCGCGTCCGCCAGAGACCCAGCGCAAGCCTTCTTGCAGCAAACCTTGTCCCACATAAC
>JAPUDW010000223.1:0-2337 GCA_027492915.1 Bacteroidota bacterium
AAATCATTGTCATGAAGCCCACAAAGATGGTTCCTGCGCTGCTGGTGATCGTTTCACCGACCTTCTTGATGGTGGTGACGGTGGCTTGCTGGGTGCTGGTTTGGTCGGCCATTTCTTCGCGGAAGCGGCTGATTAAAAAGAGACAGTAGTCCGTACCTGCGCCGTAAATAATGACCACCAGTAAGATGTCGGCATAATTCGATACGGCGATAACCCCGTTCGCCAAAATCGCGACGATCCCGCGTGTAATCAAGTACGATAGGGTGACGGCGGCTAACGGAATCAGCGGGCTTACGGGCGACCGATAGATCATGAGCAGTAAGACGATAACAAGTACCACAGTGACAATCAGGGTACTTTCAACCGTGGCGATTGCCGCCTCTGCAAATGCGGAGGCAATCGCCTTCGCGCCGGTAATATAGGACGCTACCCCTTCCGGCTGATTCTCATCAATCCAAAGGCGAATAGGTTCAACGATTGTTTTGCTGATTTCAATGTCGCCATCCGCCACACCAACCGGAATCATTGCCACCTGATTAGTAGCATCAATGGTCATATCCGCTACTTGGGATGAACTCACGGGTGAGATGACATCCGTAATGCGGTCAGGTGCCTCGTCGCTGGCTAACCATGTCGTTAAGGCGGAGATGAATTGTCCGGCCTCTGTAGCGGTTTGCTCGGTGAACGACGCCGCATCCCGGTTGAGAATACCCGCATTCGCCGGGGCTTCAACCACAATCACAACACCCGCATTATTCGAGGCATTAGGGAATGCTGCTTGATGAATCCGAACCGCTTGATTAAACGGCGCATCAGATGGCAAAAGGGTGGCTTGGTCGGTCGTAGCTACATCCGAAAGGTTGGGGGCAGCCAGCGTAATGCCAACGACCACCATAATCCATAAGGCGACCACAGGATAACGCCACCGTACCATAAAGGTGCCAATTTTTTCAAAGCTCATGTTTCTACTCTTTAGTGAAAATTAAGAACCCGCAACATACATACCATATGGTATGTATACTATGTCAGCTTCGGTTGTGTGTCAAGCAAATAGTATTGAGGTTACTGAAAGTGGGCAGGCCATTTGCTCGATTGTCGCCCACGAAGCTGCGGAAATAGGCAGTATAGACCTCAAGATTAGGGGAAGGATACAGCGGCATGAAGGAAGTAGAATTCCTTCACACTGTCGCAAGGTGTCCGGGTTTATTTTAAGACTTAGCGGATGACAGGTGTGGTTTCCTTGATAAACCGCTGTGCCCACAGTTCGATCATCAATAGGCGGATAAAGTGCGGCTACATATGCACGGCGATGTAGCCAAACGCGGGGTTGGCGTAGGCGCGTTTGCCCTGATATTCAATGTGGGCTGTTCGAGCGTGACCGCCCAGAAAATCTGCCCATTCGAACAGCTTAACCTCGTATGCGCCATCGAGCATCCACGCTGCCGACAGTCCGGCGATACCCGAGCCTACGATTGCGATCCGCATAAAACCACTCCCACTATCATTGGCATAAGACTGCTAAAAATTAGGAGAGGCGTTTAGCGCGCCCCGCTTGTTCGCCCCACTCCGAAAGTTCATGATCATCGCCAGCCAAAGAACGGGCTTCGTCGCGTTTAAGTTTGGCTTCCATAACATCCTTACGCTTATATTTTCTCTGCTTGGGGCTTGAACGTTGGAGGGTGCGTGTGAGCAGCGTTTTATAAACCAAAAAGATGCCATGCAGCGGCAGTGTGAGGGTCAATATTGCCGTTAATAACAAAAGTACAACCACGATGATTTCGGAAGGCGCACCGGGCGAAACAGGCGTGTAACCGGCTATCCATTTGTGAGCCTCGTTAAAGTACCAACTGTTGAAGAAGGTCATGGTCAACATCACGCTGACGATGATTCCCAAAAGATGCAGCG
This sequence comes from Bacteroidota bacterium, assembly GCA_027492915.1. Lineage (GTDB taxonomy): Bacteria > Chloroflexota > Anaerolineae > Aggregatilineales > Phototrophicaceae > CFX2. The sequence goes on from JAPUDW010000223.1 coordinate 1,906, forward strand.
CGAACCGAAGTCCACGCGGCTTTAATTTGCCTTCGCGCCCCAATAACCAGATGCCGTGTAAACCAACGACCCCCAGCAGCATACTGCCAACGTACATGAGATCAGGTCGGGCGTAACCTGCCCACGCCGCTTGTCCATTCAACAACGTCATATTCAAAGGGTGGGTCAGAGCTAAAAAGAATGACATGAGGCTGATAATGAATAAAACAACCGCGTTGAGGCCAAATGCAAAACGCCATTGAAATTGTCGCCGGATGACCTGTTGATCTTCAGACATAGCGATTACCCTCCACATGAAACTGTTTATGGGGCTGGCAGCGGCTTGTTCGTCTCTTTCATAAACCGCTGCGCCCAGAGTTCGAGCGTCAGCAGACGAAAGATGACCTCGACCTGACTGGTCTTGCCGCGGAAGTGGTCGTTGAGCAGCGCCGT
>JAPUDW010000223.1:2347-12617 GCA_027492915.1 Bacteroidota bacterium
CAGAAGTGATCTTTCAGCAACTGCTCCAGATTGCCGCGCTGGAATATTCCACTGATGACATTGTTGGGGTCGAGCAAGACCTCGCGCATACGCGGGCTAAGTTCGTTATCGAACCAATGATGGATGGGTGTGCTGAAGGGCTGCTTGGGGCGTTCGAGCGCGAACTCCGGTATCAGCGAGCACATGGCTTCGCGCAGCACGACCTTATTGGACTTCATACGAATTTCGGACGGCACATTCGCCGCGAACTTGAGCAGCGTGGAGTCGAACAGCGGCACACGGGCTTCCAGCGAGGCCGCCATCGTCACCTTATCGGTATGCAGGAGGGCGTTGCCGGTGAGCCATGTATTGATGACCAGCGCCTGCGCCGTGTTATACGGGTCGTCGCGCCAGCTTCGGGCGATTATGCCGCTGTAGGTGCGCTCTTTATGCTGCGTTTTCGTCCACGCGGCCTTGAGGTCAGCGCCGTAGAGTTGGTCACGCAGCGCGTCACTAAATACGAGCCCGTCAAAGGACATCATGCGGCGGATAGCTTCGTCACGCGGGAGGGTGGCCTGCTGCACACGCGGGAGGTAAGTGGGCAGCGCACCAATGATGCGGAAGCGCTTCATGGCGGGATAGTATTCCTCGATGTTGCCGAACAGCGGCCAGCCTTCTTCGCGCCCACCGCCGAGCATTTTGCCCCACGACTCCTGATTTTTGAGGAGCTGCGGCAGGTTGGTATGAGCGGGATAGCCGCCGAACAGCTCATCCCCGCCGAGGCCAGTCAGCACGACCTTCACATCCCGCGCCGTGTGTTCCGCCAGCAGCAGCAGCGACACGGCGGACGAATTGGCAATCGGTTCGTCGTGGTGGTAAATGGCCTTCTGCAAACCATCCCACCAATCGTGGGCCGTGATAACCCGTTCGTGGTGGTCGGTCTGGAAGTGTTCAGCGATGCGGCGAGCGTGGAGCAATTCGTTATCCGGCGTGTCGGTTTCATAACCCACCGTGTAGGTTTTTACCCGACCACTGGCTTCCTTGGACATCAAGCCGAGCATGGCCGCCGAGTCGATGCCACCGCTGAGGAACAGGCCAAGCGGCACATCACTTCGCAGGTGGATGCGAACCGAGTCCGTCAGCAGATCGCGGGCTTCGTTGTAGACGACACCGGATGTTTGGGGCGCATTCGTCCCCGGCTGCGGGAACTGCCAGAAAGGGTGCATATACGTTTCGCGACCGGCCTCGACCACGTAGGCATGACCGGGCATGAGGCGGGTGATGCCCTTGAATAACGTTTCTTCGCCGATCATGTAGCCGAAGCTCATATACGTATCCAGCACATCGAGGTTCATCTCGCGCGGGGTGGCGGGGTCGGCGAACAGTGCCTTCGCCTCGCTGGCGAAGTGCAGCATCCCGTCGCGCTCGTGCAGGTACAACTGCTTCATGCCGATGTGGTCAATCGCCAGCACGAAACGCTTATTGAGCGTATCCCACAGGGCGAAGGCGTACATGCCGCGCAGGTGGGTAAAGAGGTTGAGGCCGTATTCTTCGTAGAGGTGGATGATGGTTTCGCCGTCGCCATCCGTCCAGAAGGTGTGGTTGCGCCGCAGCAGTTCACGCCGGAGTTCGCGGTAGTTATAAATCTCGCCGTTAAAGACCATCGCGATGCTGCGGTCTTCGTTGTACAGCGGCTGGTCGCTGCCTTCCACGTCGATGATACTCAGGCGGCGCGAACCCAGCACGGCGTTGTGGTCAGGCGAATCGTAGAAGCCGTCACCATCCGGCCCACGGTGGCGGATGCGGTCTGCCATGCCGCGCACCAACGCTGGCTCGGCGCGCCCATGCTTGCGAATATCCACCACGCCACATATACCGCACATTGAGTAGTCCTTAGCTGATAGTCTTTAGTCGGTAGTCTATAGTTTACAGTCGTCGGTTGAAAGTTCACAGTCGGGAGTGTGGGATAATGAGGCACTTTCAACATGCCCTGAATAGGTCGTTTAAAAAATTAATATGTTTAGATTTGTAGTATGTTGAATCTTGTATATTGATTTCAATGGCCTCACGTAGTGGTTCAATCACATGACATGGTTGCCTGCTTCGTATTACATATTGAGTGTAGTAGGCTTCATACTGAAAATGTTCTTCACGCGGGTCTTGCGGTGGCATGACAACATCCATAACAGGTATTCCGAGTATCAGTCTTGTGTCACCAAGCAAAAATTCACTATAAATTGTAATTTCCTTTACCACTTTATCCCTTACAAAAATGCTCCCCCTGAGGTTCTCTCGAATCCAATTTGGTTTATGAGTGTTCCAATTCCATAGAATAAAACCCCGATTATTCTCGTATTGTTCATAATCAATTCCCTCCACCCACCCACTCGCCTCTAGCAACTTTACCGCCTCCTCCAACGTCGTCACCCCCGGCCTGATGCCCATGAAGCACGGCGCGGGGCAGCCAGTGGGAAGTAAGAGTTCGCGCAGTTCGTGGTCGTCATAAGGCTGCGACCGGATGACGAGCAGCACGGCGGTGAGCAGGATGATCGGCAGCAGGGCGAAGCGGAAGTAGTAGGTGGTCATTACTATAGTCTACAATTGTCGGTTCAAAGTTCACAGTCGGGAGATGTGAGAGAAAATATGCGATACGGCTAATGTATTATTGATATGTGAATAGTGAGGAAAGGGTGATTATGGGCATTAAAACAGAAGTGCCGCATTCTCGATTTGACTGGATCGGCCTAGTAGCATTGCTCGTTGGAATCGAGATTCCAATACGTTTATTCGCTGCTTCAGCATTCGACGGGCTATTGCTACAAGTATTAATTGTTGCTTGCTTGTTAATTTTGTGTGTTTTTGTTCGGCACTACAACTGGAAAAACTTTTTGATCGCCATATTGCTTATAAGCGTTACTCACCCTATTCGTGTTATCACAAATTGGTGGGTAAATCCGTTGCTGTTTGGTGTAGCAACAATTATCTGCTTACTATTGATGATTCGTATTATTCAAAAACAGGCTTGGAAAAATGGCATAGTCGCTCTACTGCTGATCTGTACATTATTATCAGGATGGCAAACATTGGTGAGCACATCAGAAGTAGGACATTGTTTTATTGATGACATACGCTGGACAAAATACTTTGCTTGTCCAGAGAGCGGAGGTTATCAGCAAATCGAATCATCACCTATAGGAATGCAAGGGTATTGTTATTACTGTCCTTGGTATGTTGGGGTTAGGCGTTGGTAATATATGTAACTCGCGCAGTTCGCGGTCGTCGTAGGGCTGTGACCGGATGACCAGCAGCAGGGCGGTGAGCAGAATGATCGGCAGCAGGGCGAGGCGCAGGTAGTAGGTAGTCATAGTTAATATTCACAGTCGGGAGATAGGGAGGTGGGGAAGTTAGCAGATATGAAGTACGTCGTACAAAGAGTCGCCACTTGAACGGTTAGTATTGGTCGCAACGTCTGATTTTTGTCTTATTGTGATCGTAACCTTTTGGCGAAAAGGTTGCATGGCGCTACAAGATTGTGTGCCTAATATCACGATACCATATTGATTATACCCACCCCAATAATTTGCAAGCTGCTGCGTCTGGCTGACATCAGCATTTACAAATTCGGTATCAGGGGTGCCAAGGATCAATCTAATTTCGCCCAAGTAAAATGCTGTGTTTAAAACGACGCTGTCTACATAATCATCCGTTATCCCAATCCCAGCAGATTGCTCTTTAGTCCATTGATACGGGCTTTGATTGTTCCAATCCCAAATAATCAAACCGAATTCACTGAACTGGTAATCAATTCCCTCTACCCACCCACTCGCCTCTAGCAACTTCACCGCCTCATCAACGGTCGTTACCCCCGGTCGGATGCCCATAAAGCACGGTGCGGGGCAGTCGGTAGGCAGCAGGATTTCGCGCAGTTCGTGGTCGTCGTACGGCTGCGACCGGATGACGAGCAGCACGGCGGTGATGAGCGCTAGAGGGATAAGGGCGAGACGGAGGTAGAAGCGGATCATATCAGTTTAGAGGGCATTTGGTACGAATGACATCTGCCCACGATTTATAATCAATAGGGTCTGGTCTCGTCTCAAATTGATTATAGAAAAGAAAAATTTTGCGATCATATGTAATACCTTTACTCTGCTCCTGACAATTTTGATAGGTGTTGATGCCCAAGCCTTGATCGGGATACATTGCCGAAAACACTAAGTATCCAGAATTATAATTAATAGAATTATAGGTCGATTGCCCTAAGATCAACTGTATAGTCCCAATGGGCAACTTCGTATCCAATTGGAAAGAGCTAACAAGATTATCGATTATAGAAACGATTGACCTGCCGAATATATCTTTTTCTAACCATATGGGACTCTTATCATTCCATTCGACCCGTATTCCGCCCGAACTAGGTCTATATTCGAAGGGTTCCAGCACATAACGCTTTACCCACTCGCTCGCCTCTAGCAACTTCACCGCCTCATCAACGGTCGTTACCCCCGGCTGGATGCCCATGAAGCACGGCGCGGGGCAGTCAGCGGGGAGTAGGAGTTCCCGCAGTTCGTGGTCATCGTAGGGCTGCGACCGGATGAGGAGCAGCACGGCGGTGAGCAGAATGATCGGCAGCAGGGCGAGGCGGAGGTAGAAGGTAGTCATCGCTAGAGTTTATAGTCGGGAGATGTGATACTGAAATAAGGGAAGATAAACTTGGAAATTTTTAGTTTTGCGCCGCCCGTTAACGGCCTGCTAACCTATTGAGATTTTTACACTCCCATATGGCTTGTCCCCAGGGGATTTTATTGTCAACGCCAAAATTTTTAGAATGCATTTGTACATAAGTAACTGACAGGTTTACATTCCAGATTTCGATTTCAGATTGTGGGCAAAAATTTATTGCCTCTACGAAAATCCCTTTATCAATGTACACACCTCTGTAGTAAAACGCTCCCATACTGATATGCGCAACATCCTCAATGTCAGGACGACCAAAACCGAGTCGAATATCGCCAACTTTAAAATTAATCACCAAATCAATTCGCGATACGATACCATTTGAAAATGACACCCTGTTCTGTCGCTCAGAATTTATCCTATTCTGATCTGGCAGATTCGACTTCCATTTAACTTCATATGGAAAATTTTGTTTATCAATCGCCTCCACCCACCCACTCGCCTCTAGCAACTTCACCGCCTCCTCCATAGTCGTTACCCCCGGCCTAATGCCCATGAAGCACGGCGCGGGGCAGTCGGTAGGGAGCAAAATTTCGCGCAGTTCGCGGTCGTCATACGGCTGCGACCGGATGACAAGCAGCACGGCGGTGAGCAGGAGGAGAGGGATAAGGGCGAGGCGAAGGTAGTAGGTAGTCATCATTAATCCGCCTACGAGCGTTGTTGCGCAACAGATTTACAAAAGTCGGTTTTTAACACACGGTTTAAAGTGGGTACTTCAACCCGATTATAATCGTATATCCACTGCCCGATGACAATATTTGAAACCGGATGTAAGAGCAGGTTGGCAGTAAAAGATGGACACCGTTGGCAGTGCCGTGCCATAAACCCGACTGCAATATCCGTGTAGTAAACACTTGTCCCCTGACAGTTAAACACATCCGAGTAACGATCCGATGCAACACGACTGGCGGCAGTTGTCGTCTCGCCCAAATCAGTCCGGTAAAGGTCAACAACCTGTACGGAGTTCGTGACCCAAATATCAATAAAAATGATGCGTTCATCTGGAGTCGCAGCAAAATAGCTTCGCCCTGTACGGTCGAGCCAGCTTGGGGCTTGGGGCGACCAGATGATGTCATAATAAAAAGGTTCACAACACCGATTAATTTTAACGACTTCATTCACCCAACCACTTTTATCCAATAACGCGATTGCTTCATTTACGGTTGACTTAAAAGGGTGAATGCCTAAAAAGCAGGGTGCGGCACAATCATTACTGAATAACAATTGGTGAAGGTCGTTTTTGATATGCTCATCATGGGGTTGAACACGAACTGCGAGTATCACAACGGTGATGCATATAAACGGCAGCAGGGCGAGGCGAAGGTAGAAGGCGGTCATGATAAACCGCACACCAACTGCTTACGTGCCTGCAACACCATGCGCATATCGACGTGGTTCGGGCTGGCGAGGCTGGTGGGCAAGATAGCGCTCGGCTTGGCTTCCATCTGCACATAAAGGTGTGCTTTCCATAAGTCACCCAGATACGGGCAAGCGCGGACTTCGGTGTGCATCACCAGTTGGGCGCGGGGGTAGCGGTAAACCCACTCGATTGACCACGCTTTTGTCGGGCTGGTGGGTGCGAACACCAGTATAGTCGGGCTACCGAGATGGCGGTACAAGTCGGCGGCTTCGATGCGCGTGTCGAAGGCGATGCGCTCGACCACATGGTTGCGGATGTTGACGATGCCATCATACGGCTGGCGGTCAGCCATCACCCAATCCGGTCGGGCGGCACTCCACGACCACTGGATGCGGGCGAGGTCGTCGAAGCGGCTGGACGAAGGCGGCTGGCGGCTGAACTGAACACTTTCTGCATCTACCCATATGCTGTTCATCAAGGCTTGCAGGGCTTGTTCGTCGGTAGTGCTGCCGGGGAAGATGCCGAGGAAACACGGTGCTTCGCAGGTATCCGGCAGGAGTTCGTGTATCGGGCGCATATCATAGGGTTGCAGTTGGAACACCATCAACAGCACACTGAATGCTCCTGTCACCAACAAGGAAACCATAGCCAAATAACGGCTCATTTCTCTTTCAAGCGGCGGCAAGTGATGTCGATCATGTGCTTGGCCTCGTTCAAGCTGCCTGCCAGCCGACCGAGCGAATTAATAAACGTGGGTCTTGCCCCTAGGAAAAGATGCGTGGGCTGGTTCCAAAAATTGTGGCAATCGACGGTCGCGTTCAGCACATAACCATTCGCGAGGTAGTACAACTCCACCTTGAGCGTATCGAAGGGGATAGTACGGCGCATAGCGATTCGCTGTTCGCGCATCGGCTCTAACTCCAGCAGCAAATCACCGAGCGAAATATTGGTGTACAGGCGAATGGACGACACCGAGTCGTGGTCATAAAAGAGCGCGGGGATTTCCTGCTCGTTCAGCAACGCCGAAAGGTTATTATTCCAGAACCACGCCACCGTTTGCAGCGACTCGCTCACACCGACCTTGGCGACCATATCGCTCGACCGCAGTTGGTCAATCGCGTCCTGCGGCTTGGTCACCCCCGGCTGAATACCCATGAAGCACGGGTCGTGGCAGCCTTCCGGCAGCACAAACGAGCGCACATCAGCGTTGGCATATGGTTGGGCGCGAATAGTCAACAGCGTGGCGCTGAGGATAAGTAGAGGGAGGACGGAGAGACGTAAAATGAGGCGGAACATTCACTCTATAGGACTAGGCTAATGTCCACGACGATGCACACTATTATATCGCAGGTTGTATATTCACCCCAACCGCTTGCTAAATAGTAGTAATGAGGAAAGTGGTAACAAAGGTTGATTTGTAGGGACAGCATACAAGGCTTGTCCGGTACTCGTCTGGTCAGAAATTACGGGAGAAATGAGCTTAAAACTGGTAACCAGCCTGTATTTTAGAGGCGAACATCTGCCTTTGAAGTCCCTTCAGTGGACTTGTCCGGTGGTTAGCATGACGGCTTTAGCCTCATGCGAGGCAGCAACAAACATTCTTGAGTACCGGACAAGCCTTACATGCTGTCCGGCATTCTTAAATACTTCTCAAAGGGTTTCGAAACCAGTTAGCCACCCGCTTTGCGGCGCATGTAGCCGAGCAGCACGACCATCGCCGCGATGGCAGCCAACGCTAAGATCAGCAGCAGCCATTCGGGCAGCGTCCCACCGAAACGCAGACCGCCCAGACCCAGCGCCATAAACTGCGTCAGGATGAAGATGCCGCCAATCGCCAGCACTTCCAACGGCCAACCGAAGATGCGCAGTTCGCTCATGTTCTGCTGGCTGAATCGCTGCCAACCGAGACCGCTGCCTTCCCCTTCCAGATGCTCGCGAATATAGGCATTAATCTGCATCACGAATACCTCATTCTGCGCCCAACCCACCGCCAACAAAAAGGCGATCAGCGGGTAAATAAGAATGACCACCGCCCCCGAATTCCAGCCGAGGCCGAGGAACGCCCCCGCCAGCGTCAGCGCCACGCTGATGGTTTGCTGCCGCGACTCGATGCGCTTCAACACTTCCTCGCGCAGTGAGGCGTATTCCATTTCGGCGTTGGTTGCAGACTTGTTTTCCATGAGGTTCCCCCTAACCCTATTCGCAAAGATGAGCGAGAGTATAAAGGGCAAGGTGGGAAGCTGCAAAGCGGCTGTGGGCGGCGCTTGAATCTTATTTACGGCGGATGTACACTACGCATATGAACAAAAAATCTACACACCACCCACCCCTAATCCTGCTGTTTATTGCCCTCTTAACCGGCTGTACTTTCGGCTTCGACCCGAATGCTGACCCGCTGCCCAGCGGTGGTAACGGCAGCACGAGTAATCAAAGCGGCGACACAGCGCAGGTGGTGCAGATCATCGACGGCGACACGATTGACGTGAGGCTTTCAGACGGCACACGCCAGCGGGTGCGCTACGTGGGCATGAACACCCCCGAACGCGACGAAGTGTGCTACACCGAGGCAAAACAGGCCAACGCCCTTTTCGTCGAAGGTAAAACCGTCCGCTTAGTTAAGGACGTGAGCAACACCGACCAGTACGACCGGCTGCTGCGTTATGTCTACGTGGGCGACCTGTTCGTGAACCGTGCGCTGGTGGAACAGGGTTACGCCGAAGCCGTAGTCTATGACCCCGACCGCGCCCACTACGATGAGTTCGTGGCGCTGGAGAAGCAGGCTGCATCCGCCCGGCGCGGCTGCCACCCCAGCGGCATCTTCAACGACAACAGCTACACGCGCTAAACTTTTTACCCGCTGGGCAAGTTTAGCCGCACCCGCCAGCGCCCTACCACATGGCGCGTTTCTGGCTGCTGCGATGCTCTTATCTCGAAATGACCATCGGCTAATGGAATAACATATATCTCTATGCCCTCAGGGATACGGACAAAAGGCAGCGATTCGAGCGTTTCCACATTAAAAAGATCGAATGTATTGTGGCTGCTGAGTACCACCCGAAACCGCTCGTCAGACATCACAGCCATGAAGTACCGGTATAACAAGCCGGATTCAACCGTCACACCTTCGTCTGTAACATAATAGGTATGGTCACTTTCGCCATTCCCGCTGCTCCATTGTTGGAAGGTGTGTGGATTAATCCAGGAGACATAGTTGTAATCGCGGTCGGTTGGAAATAGCGGTTCGAGGATAGCCTCGGTTTGAAGGTCGAGCACACCTATCGTGTAGGTCTTATTATCGGCAAGCAGCGTCACGAGTATATAATGACCATCTGGCGAAAAACCGCCCAATGACACCAAATTCCCCATCGGAATAACCTCATACAAGCCCGTATTATGGTTATAACGAATTAGAGCCTTTTCGTGGTCATTATCGTTCAGGTAACGGGTTACGAAGCGGTCGCCGCTGCCATCCGGGATTATCCATCCAACCGAGCAAACATCTTTAATTTTGTAGGTATCAATTTCGCCGGTTGGCGCATCATACGCATAGAAAGTGCAGGGTTCTGCTTTGGTATCAGAGGAGTCCCCTTCCGTGTAATCGATCCATATATACTCCATCGAACTCGTGATATAAGGTAAGAATGAGTTATAGCTATTGTGAATCAATTCAAGGCTGCCGGATTGATTAACGCTTGCTCGATATAACGATTGGTTAGTGCCGCCGTAGTTCGATGTTTCGACCTCGACTAACAACCGCTCATCATCCACCCACTTGATGCGCGGTGTACCGCTGCTGACCCAATACATGCTGTCGAGTGTGTTACCCAGCAGGGCAAATGTGTGTGCCGTAAAGTCATACACCCACATGGAGCTGTCATAATAAAAATTAAAGACCAACTTTTCGCCATCCGGTGACAATGATAACGATTGCAATAAGGCCGGTGTCGTCACGGGATTCGCGAGTTCAATCGGTGCGGTGACTGTTCCGGTATCGGTGCTGCACAACACCACCTCATCACCCGACTGAATGACAATCCATGTACCCTGTCCTTTATCCGCGAGGGCGAAGTCACCACAAACTGAATCATATGGGGTAAATTCACCCGTCTCTCGGTCAAAGTGCCACCGTTCGCGCACGGTCGCGGGTTGCGGTGGGGTGTAATCATAACCTTCATCATCACATGCCGTGCTGCAAGG
>JAPUDW010000224.1 GCA_027492915.1 Bacteroidota bacterium
GAAATTAGCCTCTTTCTCTCGTAAATTACGACAGAATGAGTACCGGACAAGCCTTGTATCGCGTCCCTACATTAAACCTCAAACCATATCGGGGTTATGGATTATGTTGGATGCTTTTCAGTTAGTCGCTGCATCCGGTGTTTAAACCCCTGCTCCTAACACAGTACCAATGTTACATTCATCATCTACACCATTAGGGTCGGTATAAGGGTGCGCATCTTAACCGTGGAATGAGATTGGATTATTATGTCGCGTGTTCGTAATGTCATCCTTGTTATCATCGGTATCCTCATCATTGGGTTTGTGGTGCTGCAAGTGATCCCGCCGAGCAGCATCAACCCGCGCTATGCCGCACCCGGTAATCCGGCAGTTACCAACATGATCGAATGGGATTCGCCGGAGACTGAGGCGTTGGCGCGTGCGACGTGCTTCGACTGCCACAGCAACGAAACCCAATACCCGTGGTACGCGTCGATTGCGCCGGTATCATGGTTGGTGAACAAGGACATTAACGAGGGGCGGAGCGAGATGAACTTCTCGACCGACACGCGCTTTGATGGGCAAGATATGGCGCGGGAAATCCAACGAGGGCAAATGCCGCTGCCGATTTACCTGCCGCTGCATCCCGAAGCCAACCTAACGGATGAGCAGAAGCAGCAGTTGATGGACGGGTTTATCGCCACGTTCGGGCGGTAAATTACTCATAACCCTGCATGATGCTGACCAGTTGGCGGGCGCGGTGCTGGAGGCTAATGGTGAGTTACTTAGTAAAGTGGTAATTGGCGGGTAGCGCCGCTGAGGGCTAAAGCCGCTCAGCTAACCACCGGACAACTCCACTGAAGGGAGTTCAAAAGCGCTACCGGCCAAGAAATTTATCTACAGTAGGTTGCACGGACGAGGCACGCCTCGTCCCTACGAAAATGCGCGTTTATTAAGATACACAACCGTGTGCTCTTAAAATCGAATTTTTCCAAATGGACGCTACTGATAACCCTGCATGATGCTGACCAGTTGGCGGGCGCGGTGTTGGAAGGTGTGTTCTTTTAGCACACGGGCGCGGGCGGCGCTGCCGATGGCCTGCCGTTCGCTGTCGTGGGCGAGCAGGTAGCGGTAGCGGTCGATGGCTTCCTCGCGCGAGTGGACGACGAACAATTCTTTATCCGGTTCGAACCATTCTTCGATGCCCAAGTAGGGATTAGACACGATGCAGCAGCCCATGCTTGAGAGTTCAAATGGGCGCGAGGACGACGAGCCGTAGACGCTGGCGTGTGCCTGACGGGTGATGCACAGGTTAATCTTGGTGCGGCAGGCGTACTCCCGCAGCTTGCTAAAACTCAAGTAGGGCAGCAGTTGGGTGCGTCCGAGGTCGCCGAGCTTGGTGCCACGGGCAGCGAAACGCGCTTCCGGCATCTGGCGTGACGGTTCCGCCAGCATATCCTCGACCCACTGCCAGCGGTATTCGCGCCCATGCCCATAAAACAGCACGTCGATGTCCTGCGCGGGGACGGCGATGGGACTGAACACCTCAGGGTCAGCGCCGTAGTAGACGGTATGCACGGCACGCGCCCCCAACGCCTTCAGCGCATCCTCGCCGCCTTTGCTGTTGCTGATGACCGCCGTGTACTCAGCAGGGTCAGCCCCTTGATAGATACGGAAGCCGCTGGCAAAGCCGCTCATGCTGGGTAGGCTGGCAGGGACATCCCCATCATAATAAAAAACGGGTTTGTGGTGCTTGCGCTGTATTTCCGCCGCGATACCGACGAGATGGTTGAGCGGGGCGGTTAAGATTAGCACCGCGTCAATGTCCGGCTGATCGGTGAGCAGACGGTCAAGATGCCGCGCCCAGACGGGGGTGATGAGCGTTTGCACGGTAGCGCGCACCAGTTTGTCGCTGCTGGATTCGGTGTCGGCGGCAGGCGGTGCGGAGGTTGTGGGTGTTGGTGGTGCGGCGGGTGTGCCGCCCATTTTACGCATGGTATCCCGCACACTTTTGAACAGGTCACCCTGCCATTGGGCGGGGTTGGGTGCAGCACGCCACCACAGCGACTCGATGGCTGGCCCCTGATAAGGCGTGGCGATAACATCCACGCCAATTTCGTAGAAGGCTTTTAGCAACTGCCACCACGCGGGGGTGGCGCTGAAGGGCTGGGTCAAGTCAAGCGAGGCGCAGACGACAAGTAGTTTCATAACGTGCGATTCTGTTGGTAATCGGTAATCACATTAGTCTATAGTCGCCTGCCGCCTGCCGCCACCCGTAAACAGATCAGCAGGCGGCATGAACGCATGAAGTAGGGTCAGCGTTGGGCATTCGCGGGTCAAAGGCTAAACGGTCATTTGCTGCTCGTAGCGAGCGATGATGTCATAGGCAGCTTCGATACTTGTGACGAAGTGCAGATGGGCGAAGGTTTTGGGGGCGAGGACACGGGCGACTTTGATGATCGACCGAATATAAATGTTTGCGTTGACAATAATCACCATGCGGTCATTAGGACTGTGGGTGCTTTCGATACGATCAACCGTTGAAAGCAGGTTCTTGGGCGAGAAAATCGAATGGGTAAAGTCGAAAATGCCATCGACCTTATGATGAACCGTTTCGACCATACTCACGCCTTTGTTTATCATGCGGTGAATATCGCTTATATCCCATTTGCCCTCAAAGGTGACGCGAATGATTGTTCGCTCTTGATTGTCCCAATCCATCGTTACCGGCACAATAATCCTATCTATTACGGTTTTTTACCAAGTATTACATTATATACCCATTATCACCAGCCTGAGTTAAAAAATGTCTATTTATACCCGTAAATCTGGTGACTATTATTCATAATGTCGAGGTCTACCTCAAGCATGTCGGCGAAATGAATTTGGGACATCTCTTTGGGCGAAAGCCGCGGGCGATATAGGTACGGGTTTTAAGATAGCTGTTCGCGCCGCTGCATATCGTGACACCGAACATGACGATACCTATCTGAGAAACAAAACCGCCCTTTATCAGGCGGTTTTGACCGGTTATGCGTAATGACAGAAAGTTAGATGGTGACAGCGTGTGAAGCCGTAAGAATAAGATTTTCGGCTTCGTCCACCGAGCTGGCGTAGCAAACGTTCTGGAACAGTGCTGGCGAAATCGTCCGCATGATGCTGCAAATCGACTTGATGTAGTCGCTGGCATCCACAATGACGATCATGCTGCCTTTTTTATCCGAAGGCAGTTCAGCACGGCTCATGATAGAGAGCAGGTTACTGGGCGAACTGGTGGAGTCGGTCATGTCGTAAATCTGATGGACGTAATGCTTGACGCAATCCATCATACTGTTGCGTTTGGTAATCAGGCGGTGTAAATCATTTACATCCCATGACCCCATGAATGTGATGCGAATTACTTGTCGTTCCGGCGTTTCCCAATCCATTGCCACTGGCATTAATCTATTCCTCTTAATTTGAACCGTGCTTTCTCCTTTATATTATATCAATATATTGTTTCAGGTTGTGTTACAAACCCTGAAAAATTCCTGAATATTTCGTAATATTTCAATTTCCAGTTTCGGTTGCGAGGCCAGCTTTCTGCCACCCTTCGATCCCGCCGCTCAGGTTGCGCACGTTGGTGAAACCCACACGTTGCAGCATACTGGCGACCACCTGCCCACGCAGCCCGACCGCGCAGTGGACGATGATTTGTTTATCACGCGGGAGCTGGTCAAGCTGTTTGAAAATGCTGCCCATCGGCAGCAATCGGGCATTGGGAATATGAGACTGGTTGTATTCTTCCGGCGAACGCACATCAAATAGGTGGGCTTTGCCGGTGTGGATGAGGGTAGCGGCCTGTGCCGGATTCGTCGTGCGGATGATGCCGTCATAGTCGGCCACGACTTCCGGCGTGAAGTAACCGGGGACATCATCAACACCGATTGCCCACAGCCATTTGATGATCTCGGGTAGTTCGTTAGCATCGCAGATCAAATAGGTGGGCAGGTCATAATCGACATACAGGCCAACATGGGTGTTAAAGCGGATGCTGGTTGACGGAACATTGACTGTGCCGGGAATATGGCGGGCAGCGAATTGTTCCATCGTGCCGGTATCGAACACCAGAAACATTTGCACAATTTTGTCGAGCGCGGCGCGGTTGTGGATGTGAACGGGTTCGGGTATCTCCGCGACCAGCGGCGCGCCTTTCTTGTTGAGGATTTTCATATGGGCGAAGTAACGTGGTGCTTCTGGTTGGTCAGTCAGCAGCCATTTGACGAAGGCGTCTTCGTCGGTGAACTGGAAGGCGGGATTGAATAACTTTTCATAGCCGAGTGTGCTGGTGGGAACCTCGCCCAAGCCTTTGCCGCAAGCACTACCCGCGCCATGCCCCGGCCAAATTTGCAGGTAATCCGGTAGGGTTTTCAACCGCTGCACATTACGGAACTGGGCAGCCGCGTCCTTCTCTTTGGTGTTGGCAGCGCCCGCGATTTCTTCCAGCAGGTCAGGCCGCCCGACGTTGCCGACGAACAGGCAGTCACCGGTGAACAATCCCATTGGTTTATCGGCTTGTTTGGTATCGGTGATCTGATACATCAGGTGTTCGGGTGTGTGACCGGGGGTGTGGATGGCTTCCACGCGGATATTACCGACCATCCACGAGTCACCATCATGCAGGAGGACGCTGGACGAATCGGCAAATTCGTACTGCCAGTCCTCGCCACCCATCGCGCTCAAGTACAGTTTTGCGCCGGTCGCGGCCAGCAGTTCCCGCGAACCGCTGACAAAGTCGGCATGAATATGGGTTTCTGCCACATGCCTGATCTGCAAATTTTGTTCACGGGCGGCTTGCAAGTAGGGGGTGATGTCACGGGCAGGGTCGATGATGAGTGCTTCGCCAGTTTTGCGGCATCCTACCAAGTATGATGCTTGTGCGAGCATATTATCATAGAAATATTTAAGCAGCATTTTTGCCTCCGGTCGTTTTGTAAAAGCCGAATTTTTGAACGTGAATATGTTGTCGAGAAAATAGCGCAGTCGCTTTGGCGCAGGACTGCGTCCCTCTAAAACCCATGTTATGTCTATTGTAATAGCGAATGTTGCATGGAAAACATGAGTTCTTGTCGAGTAAATAGGGTTGAGCGCGACATGGGCTTATGGGGTGGGAGGACGTTGGGCGGCCTCAATGAAGTTCAACGCGGCGGCAGCCACTTCGTTATCGGGATACAAGTTGAGCGTTTGCTGGTAAAAAGCCTGTGCCGCCTGAATATCGCCCAACTGACCGTAGCAGTAGGCAATATTCATCAGCGCCATTTCGGTATAGCTGAAGGCCGAAGGGGTCATCAGCGTTATCGCGCGGAAGCGGTCGATCCACGGGTAGCGTTCGAAGAAGCGAAGGCTGGCTTCGTGGCTGGCGATGGCCGCCTGATACTCCCCTGCGAAGGCCAAGCGTAACCCACGCTTGTGCGGCTTGAGCAGCAGCCACCGACTACCGTAGGAATACAGCAGGTAGACACCCGCGCCGATGGTGACCGCCAGCACCGGCGGTTGTGGTTTAAAGATGACCGCCACCAGCACGACCAACACGACCATGATGACAATTTGGGGCAGCACCATACGCCATGATGTTGAGCGGATGATGGGCTGCTTGCCGGTCATGGGCGCTCCAACGGCAGGCGGCGCATCATCCAGCCGTGCGTACCTTCTTCAAGGTTATAAACTTCGGGGAAGCCAATATCCAGCAGGTATTCAGACACCATCATACTGCGCTGCCCGTGGGCACACACCACGACCACCGGCTTATCGGTCGGGATTTCGGCGTGGCGGTCGGGGATGGTGTTCATGGGGATATGCACGGCGTTGGGCAGATGCCCCATCGCCCATTCTTCGGGTTCACGCACATCGACCAGTGTGTGATCGCCAGCCTCGAAATTTTCACGGTAGTCCTCAATCGCGATGCGGCGGAACTGACCCTGTGGTTGGGATGAATCGGTAGACAAAGCACAACTCCCCTATAGAACTGCAAACAAATGAAGGACGGCGTTCTCCATCCTTAGTCCCAGACAAAGATCAATTGTCAGCCGGATGAGGGAAAGCATGAGAACGCATACGATATGGCTGCCTGATTATAACAGCACTCGCTGGTGAAACTGAACCGAAAATGAGTCTTATTCTGCTCATTCAGCTTCATGTCGTTCGCGCTCATCAGTTCACCCGCAGCGCAGTTTGACGTAGCAGCGGGCATGAGGCGAGCGGGGAATTCGTAATGTTGGGCGGGTTTCTGTAAACGCTGCCCGCACTGCTGCACTTGAAAGAAAACAGTAGAAGGATCGTTTGTAACATGTGTACGCTGCACAAAAATATCATCATCAACACCCCCGCTGACCGCGTTTGGGAAGTATTGAGTAACCCTAAGCTCTATGCACGCCTGAACCCTAACATCAGCGACTTCACCTTTACCACATCCCCTGCTGGCGGGTTCGAGGGCAACTGGAATTACGCGCTGGGCAAGCTCAAGTTGCGCGGGAAGCTGCGGACGGTGCTGTTCGAACCCAAACGTCAGCTTGTGGTGGAAAGCTGCGGACAGATGAAGTCCAAATGGTCGTGGTTCCTCGAAACTGACGGTTACTGGACACATCTGTCGATGTCGGTGGAATACACGGCGAAGTGGTCGAGAGTCGGCGCGGTACTGCACGAAAGCGTGCTGGAATATATGCACGACGAGACGCTGGGCACGTATTTGCACAACATCAAAGTCACTGTCGAGAAGGCACATAACTAGAAGGCGACAATTTGATTGTCGATAAGGGAAGAACCGGAGGCAATAACGGCTCCGGTTCTCAGAAGTTTTAAAAATGTGGAGGTGGTATTTATGTTGGTTGTTTTCCTTACACCCTATTGTCCTTAACAGGTATTTTATTTACCGGCTGATGGCCTCATACGCGGCTAATACCGGCTCGGCGGGCGCGTTGCCACCGCAAATCAGCGCCACCGGATGTTGGTAAGGGGTCATATCCGCCGCGCCGTATAGGGCAGCCGCCAGCGCTGCCGCGCCGGATGGCTCGACCAGTTGGTTGCATTCCAGCCACAGCCAGCGGGTCGCTGCCGCGATCTGGGCATCCGTCACCAGCACAATATCATCGACATAACGCTGTGTTAAGGCAAAAGTGCGCTCGGCGACCGAACGGGTGGCTAGGGTATCCGCGATGGTTTTGACGGTGGGTAGGCTGATGACATGCCCTGCCTGAATGCTTTGGTACATCGACGGTGCGCCGACAGGCTCGACACCGATAATCTTGATCTGTGGGTTCAGCTTCTTAAGGAGGCAGGCCACCCCCGCGATGAGGCCACCCCCGCCGATGGCAACCAGCAGGCAGTCCATCTCCGGTGCATCTTCCAACAGTTCCAACCCCAACGTGCCGTGTCCGGCCAGCGTTGATTCCGAGTCGAAGGAATGCACGTAGGTCAGCCCTTCGGCGGCGGCGTGTTCCAGCGCGAGGTTGTGCGCCTCTTCATACACCGCGCCGTGTTGGACGACGACCGCGCCCCACGCCTGAATACGCGCCACACGGTCAGCACTGGCGACTTCCGGCAGGTAAATGATAGCCGGTATGCCTAACTGCCGCGCGACATAGGCGACCGCGAGACCGTGATTCCCCGCCGAGGCCGCGACCACGCCACGTTTACGCTGGTCAGGCGCAAGCTGGCGCATGTGGTTACAGACACCACGCGGTTTGAAGGAGCCAACGACCTGCATATTTTCGAGTTTGAGGCGCAGACCAGCTGGTGCGTCATCGTGCAGCGACGGCCACGGTGCAATGGGTGTGTGGCGCGTATACGGGGCGAGGCGGGCGCGTGCTTGCAGAAAGGCTTCTAAGGGAACATCGTAGTCCACGGTGGTTTCTCCGGTTTATGCCAGACCTCCTCCTACAATACAGCAGGTTGGCGGAAGAAACCACCATATCACGCGATGGATTTTGGCGCAAAGGCGCAGCATTGTACGGATGCCTGAGAACACGAATCGCTAAGAGGTACTTTTAATCCGCGAATAGAGAATGCTATACTGAGACAAAAGCGTGAGGTCTAAAATGGTTTTCCAACCGCAGGTTTCACAAATAACGGTTGAGGCGTTCCTCGAATTTGCGCTGCAACCAGAAAATAATGAGCGAACTTTTGAATTGATGAGCGGGGAGATCCTTGAAAAGATGCCCGGCACCACGCGCAATTCCGCTATCGCCGTGAATATTGGGTTTAATACCCGCCAACACTGCCGCGAAAAGAGCATCGTTTGTTACATCAGCACCGGTGACGGAGCGTATCGGGTTGGTCAAGATGTGGTTGCGCCGGATATGGCTTACAAACAGTCGCCAATGTCTGATATGTATCCTGACCCCATAGCACCATTGTGGGTGGTTGAAGTGATTTCCCCGACCGATAAAGCCGCCGACATTCGCAAGAAGCGCCAAATTTACATAGACGCAGGAATCTTGTTGTGGGAAGTCTACCCTGACTTACTCAGTGTGGATGTCTATAGCCCCGAACGGCCGCCAGCTACGTTTACCATTGGCGAACGTATAACTGTGGGTGATCTGATTCCTGACTTTCAGTTGGCAGTTACCGATATTTTCGATAATTAAATCCTCTGTACCCACGTCATCGGTGGCTAAAGGCGGGTGAGTTGGGGTTATTCGAGCGCCAGAACTGCGGATGGTTGGCATTCGTAAACCGGCTCATATCCGTTTCCGCTGTCCAGTTTGTGCCGTCGGGTAGGATAGTGGTTTCGTCGATTTGATAGTCGTAAAGAATTGCTCCTTCTAAATGCGCATCTGTTAAGTTTGATGCGGTAAGCGTAACTGCACATAAGTTTGCTTGTTGTAGATTCACCGCGCGTAAATTTGCTTTTTTTAGATAAGAACCTGTTAAATCTGCATTTTGTAAATAAGCTCCCCACAAATCTGAATTGTATAGATATACAACTCTTAGATTACTTTCTTGAAGATTGGCACTCCACAAGCAGGCATTTTCTAGATTGGCCTCGTAAAATTTCGCCTTTTTTAGATTGGCTTCACCTAAATTGACGTATGGTAAGGTGGCGCGAGTTAAGTCAGCATCTTGTAAATTGGCATTTTTCCATTTCATATGCTCGAGTGTCCCATCGCTCAGCCAGCCTTTCGCCCTCAGTTCTTCAACCGCCCGAATTGCAACCTCATTCACGCTGCTGCCCATCTCGCGGATCAAACGCGCTTTCAGATCATTTTCTGCGCGGAGGGCTTCGCGGCGTTCGGCACGGCGGTCGAGGATGAAAATGGTGATGAGTACGCCGAGGATAGTGGTATACAAGTTGCCCTGAAAGCCTTTGTCGTCGGGGAAAAGGGCAAGTCCGATGACGGCTGCCACGATGACCAGCAGCACACCTGCCGCCAGATCATAAACCGAACGGTCAAGTTTGATGTCCTGTGTGCGCCAGTCAGGGGGCGGTTGTGCCATCGTCAGTCTCCTTGTGTGATACACAAACGATAGCACATTTCTGCCAGCCGGAATGCTTGGGAATACGGCAGCTACACCCGCTGCATATGGGTATCTTTGAACTCGGTCGGGTACTTCAGGCCGAAACCTGCCACACGGTCGATGCCGATATGCGCGAACCAGATGGTTGCGATCAGCAGCAGCGTTGGCATATTAGCTGCCAGTGCCACCCCGGCCAGCACGGCGGGGATGAGGTAAAGGTGGGCAGCATTATAAGTGATACTCCCCACGCGCACGTTCACCATGTACCCCAGCATACTCACATCGGGCACCAGAATCAGCGCCAAGAACAACCAGATGCTGCCACCCTGATGCGCATACAAAATGGCTGCCGCCGCGAAAACCGTGAACCCTTCCAGCCGGAGCAGGACATTTGGTAAAGATAAGCTTTGCACCTTTGCAGCCTCTTGGGTGTTACGGTGGTTAATGGTTGTTGTCATGATGATTACTCTCTTATGCTAATGTTATTCGCATAAAAACTAATATAATTAGCTTGTGCGATTTTGTCAAGCAGCTTCATGCCACTTCCTTGCGACTGTAGACGTTGGGCGAACGATAAGTGTTCCAGTATCCGTGCGTACTTAACAATTCCTTTCCTTTATCGGCGGATTTATAATCCTGTGCCGGAGGCGTAATGCAAACACAAGAGTTCATTTTTACCGAGTGGGTTCGTACCCAGATTCGCGACCGCATGGGCGAGTTGGGGCGGACGCTGCATCGCCTCGGCGTACACCCCGACATGATTACCCTGTTGGGGCTGGTGATTGTGGGCGTGGCCTCGGTCATCATCGCGCGCGGCCAGTTCCAGTTGGGCGGCATCATCCTCGTGCTCGGCCTGCCGTTGGATGCAGTCGATGGCGCGGTGGCGCGGGCGATGGGGCGCAAGGGCAACTTCGGCGGCGTGTTGGACTCCACATTAGACCGTTATGCAGACGCTTTCATTTTTGGGGGATTGAGTTATCATTTCGCAGTGACCGATCAATTCGACATGATGCTGCTGTGTTTGGCGGCGCTGACTGGCGGGTTTGTGGTCAGTTATGTACGGGCACGGGCAGGTGAGGCCGGACTTTCGGTCAAAGTGGGGCTGCTGGATCGGTTTGTGCGGGTGATTATCATTATCGCCGTGCTGCTGGTTCCGCCGCTGACCGTACTCGGTTTGTGGGTGCTGGCAATTGGCGCGAACTTTACGGCGCTCCAGCGCATTTGGTACGTCTATAGAAATACTTAGAGAGGGTAATCTGAAAATGACTCCTGAAGAAGGAATTCGCATAGGCTCTTTTCAAATCCGTTATTACGGGTTGATTATTGTGTTGGCGATGCTGGTCGCGGCATGGGTCGCGGCACGGCTGGCAAAGCGCGATGGGCGTGACCCTGAGCATGTCTGGGGTGCGCTGACATGGGCGATCATCCCCGGCATTGTCTTTGCCCGTTTGTGGTTCGTCATCTTCCCGCCGATCTCGCTGACGGCTGGCTGCACGACCGCAGTCACTACTGATGTCTGCCGTGATACAGCGTGGTTCTTGCAAAACATCACCAATTTGCAGCAGGGGCCGTTGGCTATTTGGAGCGGCGGCTTGAGCATTTTCGGCGCGGTGTTGGGTGGCTTCCTCGGTGCCTACATTTACGTCAAGCGCAATAAGCTGGCGCTGGGGCCGTGGCTGGATATTGCAGCGGTTGTACTGCCGCTCGGTCAGGCGATTGGACGCTGGGCGAACTGGATTAACCAAGAATTGTACGGCGGCGTGACCAACTTGCCGTGGGGCATCACCATCGACTCGGCGCACCGCGTTGCCCCTTACGGCAGCACGGTTGACTATCCGGTGGCGACCACCTTCTTCCACCCGCTGTTCCTGTACGAATCGTTCTGGAGCATTCTGGCGTTCGTTATCCTGCTGAACTTGTTCCTGCGTAATCGCAAGCGCTTCCTACCGGGTGATATTTTCTTACTGTACATCGTTCAGTACTCGGTTATCCGCTTCCTGCTGGAATTCCTGCGCGTCGAAGTGACGGTAGTTGGCAGCTTCAATCTGTCGCAGGTGGTGACGTTGATCACCGGCGTTGGTGCGTTGGCGTACTTCATTTACCGCCATCGTCCGGGCGCAGTCATCACAGCGCCGCAGCCGGATGCCCCGCGTGTGCCGAAGGTCAAGGTTCAGGAAGCTGAACAGCCGACGAGCTAACCTGCTTTGCGAGCGGTGCCGCAACGCAGCACAGGGGAATCTCGTAATTAAAGGTATAGTGATATTAGGGGACTTCATCATGAAGTCCCTTTTCGATGATCTAGGAGGCAGTGATGAGCTTCATCGGTAACATCGTCTGGTTGATTTTTGGCGGCCTACCTGCCGCGATTGGTTACTTCATCGGCGGCGTGCTGTTCTGTATTTCAATTATCGGGTTTCCCTTCGGCCTTGCTTCGCTGCGGTTGGCAAGCGGTGTACTGACGCCCTTCGGTAAGTCGGTGGTGTCGCGCCCCAGCGGTAGCGGTGTCATCGCGACCGTGTTTAATGTGCTGTGGCTGGTGCTGTTCGGCTGGGCGATTGCGATTACCCATGTGGTCGGCGGCTTGATCCTCGCGATCACGATTGTCGGTTTGCCGTTCGCGCAGCAGCACTTCAAGCTGATTCCGGTGGCGCTGTTCCCCTTCAGCTACGAGTTGAAGTAGTCGATAGTCTTAGATCAAGGCAATGTCTGTTTGTAGGGGCGCAACGCTTGCGCCCTACCTCACTCAACCTCAACCAATTCGCAAAAATCTTCATTTTCACTGTGCATTTTGTGTCGTCAGAAACCTCATCCCCAGCCCCTCTCCCGACCGCTGAGTACAGCTAGGAGAGGGGAGCAAGAGAAAATTCTGAGAATATGAGTATGAAACTAGCATAACGACTCAGTCTCCAGAAAAGGCACAACATGCGGCAAAAGCGGCAAAAGTGGCGCGAAATAAGTTGTTAAGGTGCGTGTAGACCCCTCCGTCGCTGAGGCGACACCTCCCCCGCCCTAAAGGACTTCCTTCGGTCGCAAGCGATGGAGGCTTC
>JAPUDW010000225.1 GCA_027492915.1 Bacteroidota bacterium
AAACCATAATCTGTAGCGCTTAAACCAGTAACTTTTCGAGGGCATTTGCCGCACTAGCCGCGCCACCTAATGCCGCAAAGTCGGCTGCCAGTTGACGGGCGTTTGCCTGTACATTGGCATCGTTCGTCAGGGCGGTTGCGCCTTCTAATAGTGCGCCGTGACGTACTTCGTGGGCCGTAAGGTTGAAGCCAACTTTGGCTTGAGCAATACGCCGTGCATTACCGCGCTGGTCTGCGGCGTGCGGCACCGCCATTTGTGGGATGCCGTGAATGACTGCGGCGTGGGTTGTTCCCATGCCGCCATGATGCACCATCAGACGTGTGCGGGGCAGCACATGGTCGAAGGATACCCAGTTGAGTAAGCGGGTGTTCGGGGGCAGGGCGGCTTTAAGTTCAGCCTTTTTGTCCGGCTCAATCGGGTTACGCCCGATAACCACGACCGGCACATAGCGCATCCGTGCCACGGCTTGCGCTGCCCACGCGAAAAAGCCCAAGTCGCCTGTGAATACGCTGCCCAACGTCACCAGCGCTAAGGGCTGATCGACTGGAATATCATCCAGCCATGCGGGTGGTGTATCGGTTGGGGCGCTTGGTACGCCGCCGACAAACAAGGTTTGCGGCAGGATGTTATTGGCATCAGCCTGATACCAGTAGTCACTAAAGTAACTAATGTGCAGATGTGGGCTGATGATAGAAGGCGTTGGGCCTGTTGAGAAATTGCTGGCTTGTAAGCCAAAGTGTTCGGATAGGCGCATGATGCGTTCGCGGCTGGCGTTCCCCAAAGTTTTTTGCACTGGAAACAAGAAGTCATCGTTGAGTTCACGTTGTGCAGGCCAACCGCAGACCGCCAGCGGCACATCCAGCGCCTCGGCAGCCAAGCCCGCCGCCGTCAGAAATGGGTCGGTGACGATCACGTCTGGCTTGCCAATGTCAGCCGCCGTATCCAGTAGGCATTGTACGGCCTCGCCCACCAGATCCTCACTCATCCATGTATCCAGCGCCCGCTGGTAGCGCAGCATGACGGCTTGCGCGGGTGGAATGCTGGTGAGGTCGGGGGCAGGTGGCGGCGGCCACAACCAGCCGGTTTTCTTGAGGGTATGAAAAGGAACCCCCGCCGCGCTGACGGTTGAGGCTATGGGAGGTTCGCTTAACCACAGAACATTGTGGCCGCGTTGTTGTAGTACCTGGGCTGTCTTAAGGAAACCGCCCCAATCTAAATGCCCATGAAGGGGTGCAGAAATGAACCAGAATTTTGCCATGTGAAGATCAATCCGTTATCAGAATTAACGCTATTTGAGGGAAAATAAGCTGAAAACCGTTGTGCGAAAATTTACTAATTCCCAAGATTTTGTGAAGATTTACGTAAATCCTCAATCTTAACGATTTATGCCGATAAATAGAAATAAGATTAAGGCAGGGTTGATTATTAGATTATACATGAGGATGAAATTATGGCTTGGTTCACCCCCACACCAATGGAAATTTCGGCAATTGAGCAGATTGAAACTGCTTTTCATGACGACAGCTTGACCGAAAACCAACGCCAAGGTTTGATCGAACAACTGTGGGTGCGTTTGGAACGCGCACATGGCAGCAAGGTCTTGAGCCTTGTGTCACCTGAAGGTGCAGTGATCGAGCGCCCTTTCCGTACCGAAGCCTAATTTACGCTTTTAACCAAGCTGGCTCGGCAGATGCTTGGGGCGCACGCAAAATCGTAAACAGTTTTTGCGCTTCTTGCCACAACTTGCCAGCTTGTTCGCCCTGATTCAGCCCTGCGTGCAGTTGGCTGTACACGGCTAACGCTTCGGCCTGCCAGCGGCGCATATCTGCCTTCCGCGCCAGCGTGATGGCCTCTTCTAATAGGGCAGCACTATCAATTGATGCTTGCTGACGGATGCTTACTAACGCGATGCCTGTCAGCGCACGAATGATTACTTCCACATCATGAGTGCTGCGGCCTTGAATAAGGGCTGCTTCAAACAATCCTTTCGCCTCATCCGGTTGATTCAAACCCAACAAACTATTGGCAATGTTTATGTCGATGACGGCTTGCCAATGAGGCTTGTTCAGCGGCTTAACCAGTGCTGCTGCTTCGCGATGATACCCCAGCCCTTTGTCGGTATTGCCCATCAGGTCATAAGCTGAACCCATGTTATCTGTTTGGATAGCTGCTTGCAGACCGAGATTAATACTTTTGCTGAGTCGCAGCGCATATTCTAGCATGGAGAGTGCTTGCTCAAAGCGACCAGTCGCCATGAGGAACCAGCCATAGTTGCCGCGTCGGGTTGCATCTGCATAATCATTATTTAGTCGGCGGGCGATAGCGATAGACTCGTTGAAAAAGGAGTCGGCTGTATCAACATCGCCTTGATCCGCATAGGCGATGGCGGCATTTGCCAGTACCAAGCCGCGCGTTTCCCAGTCATCACGTAAGTTGCTCAACAGCATGAGCGCCGAATCGCAATCTTTGAGCGCACGCTGCCCTTGCCCGATGAATTTGCGGGCGGCAGCTAAATCGCAGTAGAGGCGTGCGACCTGTGCCGGTTGGTTTTCGGTCTCGTAAATCGTAAGCGCCTGCGACCATTCCTTAATGGCTTCCAGCATATTCTGGCGGCTGGAAAAGAATAACCCTAAATCGCGGGCGGCTTGTGCTGCTTCTAACATCGAGCCGGTTGATTCGGCTCGTTTCGCGGCCTTGTGATAGGTATCTACAGCACCTGCTTCGTCCCCAGTTTCGGCTTTCGCTGCGGCTAAATTGCGGACAATATCGGTTTCCGAAAAGATGCCTGTTTTAATCTTTTGGGTGTTAATCAACTCTGATACCAATTCCAAGTAGGGGATGGCTGAGTCATATTCTTTGCAAGCGACCAATGCGATGCCGAGGTTAATATCCGCACGAATTGCGACATATTCATCTTCAATTGCCAGGGCTGCTGCCCGCGCGGCCTGTTGGGCAAATGCCAGACCGTCCTTTGCGCGTTGCAAGTTCAGGCACGTTTTAGTCATCAATGATAAGGCATTTACATAGTCATCAGCCTGTGTACGCGCATCAAATAGGCTTAAAGCGTCATCAAGGTACTGGTAAGCATCTTCACTCTGGCCGAGGCTTACTGCTCGCTCAGCCAGCCGCACATCCCAATGACGTTCATACTGCCGGTAACCGATCTGCTTTGCCAACCGCAGTGCTCGTTCAATCAACTGCTGGCCTTCAGCTTCTTGCCCGCTGCTCATCAGGGCTTCACCCAATGTTCCCACGAATAGACTGCTGAGTTCAAGGTCTCCCGCTTGGTTCAATTTGGGCAGAGCCTCACGCAGCAGGTGGATTGCATAACTGGCGTTGGCGTCTTTGAGGTAGGTGTTTGCCAGATAGCCCATCGCCCGACCTTCTGCGCCGATGGAACGCGCACTCCGCGCAACGTCCAAAGCCCGTTCGTACTGCGTTTGGGCAGTCTTCCAATCGCCGCGTCTTTGGGCGAGTGTACCTTGTGCGATCAGAATATAGGCGATTTGCCCACGCTGGCGAGTTTCCTGCGCGGTTTGCAAGATGTTGCTCAAGGTGGTTTCAGCGTCGTCGAAGCGTTTCAGATGGCTGTAGACATCTGCCAGATTAAGTGCCACAACCGCCATCGAGTTCGCATCACCCGAGCTGTTTGCCATTTGTTTAGCAGCACTCAATGCTTCCAACGAACCCGTATAATTTTCGGCTCGTTTAAGGCGCTGTCCGGCATCAAGGGCTTCGCGAAGAGAGGTGGTTTCAGGTCGATTAGGATAACGGGCAGGGGGTTGACCTGCTGCACGGCGTTTTAGCTCATCGAAGAAATTCATGTATTTCCTGTGTTTTCTGGTAACCGTCAACCTATTGTAGCGGCGAACAATAAGAAAATAATAGGTTTGAACACGGCAGATTGCCCAAATAAAAAGAGCGTACTATTAACAGTACGCTCTATCGTTATCACACGTTGCTAAGATTACGGATAGAAGCCGCGTGTCAGCAGGGCATCACCCACGCGCTGGATCGCCAGCATTTGGGCGGCGGTGCGCATATCGACCTTATTTTTCTCGGCTGTCGAAACGGTCGCATCGTAGCTGCGAACCAAAATGCGTTCGAGTTGGCGGAACACTTCTTCCTTGTCCCAGAAGAATTCTTGCAGCCCTTGTACCCATTCAAAGTACGAAACAATGACACCGCCCGCGTTCGCCAGAATATCCGGCACGAGGGTGATACCACGGTCATTAATAATGTCATCCGCGTCGGTAGTGGTGGGGCCGTTAGCGGCTTCGATGATGAGTTTAGTGCGCAGGTGCGAGGCGTTGTGTTCGGTGATCTGGCCTTCCATTGCCGCCGGAATGAGGACATCGCAGGGCAGGGTGAGCAGTTCAGTGTTGGTAACCGCATCTCCACCCGTGAAACCGGCTAATGTCCGGTGTTCATCCATCCATGCGCGAACGGCAGGAACATCTAGGCCGTTGGCGTTGTATAAGCCGCCATCAATATCACTGATGCCGACTACTTTGAAACCGAGTTCGTGGGCATAAGCGGCGGCGTGCGAACCGACGTTGCCAAAACCCTGAATGACAACGCTGGTGCTGCCATTGTTGGTCATGTTCATGCGGTCAAGCGCTTCAACCATCGTGATGATGACGCCGCGACCGGTCGCTTCGTTGCGCCCCTGGCTGCCGCCGATGTTGATCGGCTTTCCAGTTACGACTGCACGCGCCGCATAACCAACGGTCATGCTGTACGTGTCCATAATCCATGCCATTTCTTGTGGGCCAGTTCCCATATCGGGTGCAGGGATGTCAGAGTGAGGGCTAATCAAGGGGAGGAGTTCAGAGGCATAACGGCGGGTGAGACCTTCACGTTCGCGCACGGTCAGGGCTTTAGGGTCAACCAGTACGCCACCTTTTGCACCACCGTAGGGCAGGCCGACTAGTGCGCACTTCCACGTCATGAGCATGGCGAGGGCGCGGACTTCATCCAGCGTCACGTTGGTGCTATACCGGATGCCTCCCTTGCACGGCCCCATGACGGTGCTGTGATGGACACGGTAGCCGGTAAACATTTCGATTTTGCCGTTTTCACGGCGCACCGGGAAGTTGACCGTGAATTCTCGCTGCGGCCAGCGCATATATTCAACAACATTATCATCGATTTGGAGCTTACTCACCGCGCGATCATACTGAATGAGGGCGTTTTCGTAAGCACTTGGAGCCATCTCCAATTGATGCTGCATCTGGCTGTGATTCATTGACACTACCATGTTCTCTCCTAAATAGGATAATTTCTGGTTTTCTGCAAAAAGTATCTAAAAGAATACCTTTCATACTGTTCAGTATAGCTGAAAGGCTAGTTCATTATACTTAAAAATTCCTAAAATTGTGTAAAAAGACCAATGAAACATCGTATAAGTTGCATAAGTTAATCACCTTTTAATCTCAAATATAGAGTTTTGAAACCCATTGGGGATGTTGTACTGATGTGCCTGCGGCGGGCGAATTGAATCAAAAAGGCGAGATGAGATGCTCGCCTTTCGAGAAGTGCTTATTTTTATTAGGCGGGTTCTGCGTGCTGCACCAGATAGGGCTTCAGGTATATACCTGTATAGCTTTTGTCGATGGTTGCCACTTCTTCCGGTGTGCCGCTAGCGATGATCTCTCCACCCGCGTCGCCACCTTCAGGCCCAAGGTCAATTAGCCAATCTGCCACTTTGATAATGTCGAGGTTGTGCTCGATCACCAGCACCGTATTGCCGTTATCCACCAACTGCTGCAATACTTCGATCAAACGTTTGACATCTGCCGCATGTAAGCCTGTCGATGGCTCATCAAGGATATAGAGTGTTTGACCCGTCGCCCGCTTGGATAGTTCACGGCTGAGTTTAATACGCTGCGCTTCACCACCGCTGAGGGTCGTGGCTGGCTGCCCGATGCGGATGTAGCCGAGGCCAACCGCTTGTAGGGTATCCAATTTGGTCTTGATGACCGGAATATTCTCGAAGAACTCAAGTCCCTCGGTAACGGTCATGTCCAGCACATCAGCGATGCTCTTGCCTTTGTATTTCACCTGTAGCGTTTCGCGGTTAAAGCGTGTGCCGTGGCAGACATCACACTCGACATAAATATCGGGCAGGAATTGCATCTCAATCTTGAGTTGACCTTGGCCTTCGCAGTGTTCGCAGCGTCCGCCCTTCACATTAAAGCTGAAGCGCCCCGCCGTATAACCTCGAATCTTGCTTTCCGGCAGCTCGGTAAACAACGTGCGAATTGCATCGAACATCTTGGTGTAGGTGCCGGGGTTGCTGCGCGGTGTGCGCCCAATGGGGCTTTGGTCGATGTTGATGATTTTATCGACGTGTTCCATGCCCTCGATACTCTCATGCGCACCGGGGCGGTCTTTGCTGCCATTGATAAACTGCGCGAGCCGATTGTAAATGATGTCGGTCATCAGCGTACTTTTACCGCTGCCACTCACACCAGTTAAGCACACCAGCTTACCCAACGGTACATCGACATCAATATTTTTGAGGTTGTTTTCTTTCGCACCTTTGACGGTGATGAACTTGCCATTACCGGGTCGGCGCTCTGCCGGTACGTCGATTTTCAGGCGACCGGAAAGATAGGCACCTGTTAGGCTGTCTTTGACTTTCATCACCTGTTTGGGTGTGCCTTCCGCCATGATGCGCCCACCGTACTCACCTGCGCCGGGGCCGAGGTCAATCAGCCAGTCTGCCATACGCATGGTCTCTTCATCGTGTTCAACAACCAGCAGGGTGTTGCCGAGGTCGCGCATTTCGATTAGTGTACTAATTAGCTTGGCGTTGTCACGCTGGTGCAAACCAATCGACGGTTCATCAAGCACATACAGCACACCTGTCAATCGGCTGCCGATTTGTGTGGCAAGGCGAATACGCTGCGCTTCGCCACCACTGAGCGAGCCGGCTGACCGTGACAGGCTTAAGTAGTTCAAGCCAACGTTGTTCAAGAAGCCGACCCGCGCTTCGATCTCTTTCAATATTTGATAGGCAATCTGTTGGTCGCGTGCGTGGAGTTTGGCTTCTCTGCCCTCTAATCCGCGCAACCCGTTTACCCATTCTAACAGTTCGCCTACCGGCAGCAGTGTTACATCATAAATCGAGTTATCCACCACCGTGACTGCTAGTGCTTCTGGACGTAGGCGCTTACCACCGCAGGTCGCACAGGGGACTTTTGCCATGAACTGCTCGAATGCTTCGCGCATACCGTCCGATTGTGTTTCGCGGTAACGGCGTGCCATGTTATTCAACACACCTTCAAACGCCGTCGAGTATTCGCGGTAGTCGCCGCGTTGATTGGCATAGCGGATGCGCACTTTCTTGCCGCCCGTGCCATAAAGGATGATGCGTTTAGCTTCTTCAGAAAGGTTACGCCACGGCGTTTCCATCTTAAAGCCATAGACTTCGGCAAGGCCGCGCATGATGCCCGATCCCCAACTGCCGCTGTCCTCAAAGTTCCAACCATTGCCGTTCACCGCGCCCTGCGCCAGGCTCAAGTCGTGGTTGGGCACGATCAAGTCGGGGTCAAATTCCAAGCGGAAGCCCAAACCCTGACAATCGGGGCAGGCACCTTTGGGTGTGTTGAAGCTGAAACTGCGCGGTTCTATTTCTGGAATGCTGCCGTGACCATTTACGCAGGCCAGCAGTTCGCTGTACAGCGTATCGGTCGCCGGGGTGTTGCTCAGGTTGTTGAGGACGACCACGCCCTCACCAATTTCCAGCGCTGTTTCGATGGCATCCGTCAAACGGCTTTCAGCACCGCGTGCTTCTTCGCTCGTGGGATCTTCAAACTTACGGATAATGAGGCGGTCTACCACCACTTCAATGTTGTGGATGACGTAACGGTCAATGGTGATGTCGTCGCTGAGTTCTCGCAGTTCACCATCAACACGGACACGGGCGAAACCGCCTTTGCGCACATCCTCAAAGACCTTCTCATGTGTACCCTTACGCCCCTTGATGATGGGTGCCAAGATCTGGATGCGGGTACCGTCTTCCAGCTTTTGGACTTCATCGACAATTTGCTGTGCGCTCTGGGCTTCAACCTTGGCGCCACAGATAGGGCAGTGGGGTACGCCGATGCGGGCATACAGCAGACGAAGGTAGTCATAAATTTCGGTGACTGTACCCACGGTTGAACGTGGATTCTGGCTTACACCCTTTTGGTCAATCGAGACTGCCGGACTCAACCCTTCGATCTGGTCAACATCCGGTTTTTCCATTTGCCCAAGGAACTGCCGTGCATAAGCACTCAGGCTTTCGACATATCGACGCTGACCTTCAGCGAAGATCGTATCAAATGCCAGTGATGACTTACCCGAACCGGAAAGCCCCGTGATGACAACCAATTTGTTCCGTGGAATTTCGACATCAATATTCTTCAGGTTATGTTCGCGCGCGCCGCGCACTACAATCTTATCCTGCGTCATTAGCCTACCTATCAACTGTTTGTTGAGCCGGGCGGAGTGGAAAGTACAAACGTTCTATTATAAGAGGTGGTGTTATATGCTGCAAGGGTTAGAGTACGCCATTGGCATATATATTACATTGAGGTTAGATTAGAAAGCACGTAACATAAGGTGTAATTATGAGCGACACTCTAACGAACCTTCGCACACTTTTCCGCCAGCTTGAAGATTGGGACAAACAGGCGCGGCGGCCTTCGACTGCCCGTTTGACAGCGCCACCATCTTCTGATGATACGGATGAGCCGCCGCTTACGCGCAATATTAACGATTATCAGGCGTTGACTAACGGGATACGTGAACTAGCCGCCACTTCAGCAGATGATGACGTGCTTTACTTCCTGATCGAATGTTTGCGGCACCCCAACTCGGTTGTGCGTTTGCAGGCCATTTCGGTACTCGGCTATACCGGTCGGGCTGCGGCTGTATACCCGTTGGCGAACCTTATGCAGAACGACAGCAGCTTTGATGTAAAAGCCGCGGTTGCCCAATCACTCGGTTTATTGCAAAGCCGCTTTGCGACCGAAACCTTAGTCGAAGTCTTGCAATCTGAAATGCTGCATCCGGGCGAGGCAAAAGTTCGTTTCGCTTGCGCTCAGGCTCTTAGTTTTATTGCCGACCCGAATGCAGTTGCGCCGTTATTTTCGGCTTTCACCCGTGATTACGGTGCATTTGAACCGCGTGTATCCGATTTACGTGAAGCCCTGCGTGATGCACTGGTTTCTATTGGAAGTGAGGCGGTGGTCGACCAATTGGTGATGCTCTGGCAGAAGCCAAAGCTCC
Source organism: Bacteroidota bacterium (assembly GCA_027492915.1). Classification (GTDB taxonomy): domain Bacteria; phylum Chloroflexota; class Anaerolineae; order Aggregatilineales; family Phototrophicaceae; genus CFX2. The sequence continues at coordinate 9,280 of JAPUDW010000225.1, forward strand.
ATCCGATTGATTCGGTGGATGGCTTGATGCGGCTTGAAATGATTATCGCCTTCGGGCAAATTGAGAAGCCGCGTGCGCTCGATTTCCTACTAACCTTAGCCCGTCACAACAATCCCGTGATCCGTGAAGCTGTGATGTCGTCATTGGCCTATCACCATGATGATCGGTCGTTGCAATCCTTGAACGATGGGTTAACGGATGCCGATGCCGCTGTGCGTGAGAGTGCCGAATTCTCACTGCGGCGCTTGGGAAAACCCCCTAAACTTTAACAAAGTGTTTATCTGAATAATTGCTATTTGCATTACAATAGATCACATCAATTACGATAGAAGTCGGTGAACACATCTTATGCGCTACGACTCGTATTATGATTTGCGTTTAGCGACCGACGAACTGATCTTCATCAAGTGGTATAAAGCTGCCAACGACCAAACGCGCCCTGAAGCCGACTATATTGATGATCTGCGTCAGCGAATAACAACATCGCCACACTCCCTTTACTTCCTATCGGATTTACGTCAGGGGCGTATTGTGGATGTAGGCATTCTCCAGCGATTAGGCAGCCTCACGCGGCATCAAAACTACGGCGGGGGTTCAGCTTTTAGTGAAGATGTTATTTCGAGTATGTTTGTCGGTGTGTTTTCGAAGTTTGCCGATGCCAAAAAAGGAAGTTCTGTTTTTTACAAAACCATCGACCAAGCGCTTGCTTACCTCGAAGCCCTCAAACCCGGTGTTACGCGCAACGTGAATTGGGAGAGTTTTATCGCCAGTTTTGAGGAGTAAAGTTAATTGGTAAAATAAAAGAGGCGCTTATTTAGGTAAGCGCCTCTTTATTTTTTACACGTTACTTACGAACTAACCCGCCGAGTCGCTGCTGTCAACGGCTGCGGGATCAACGGTTGGTGTGGCTTGGTTGGCAATCGCGGTTGCCGTTCCCGCCATGTCGGCCTGTGTCGTGTTGATGAACACATCACCAAAGCCGCGCACCACCGAAACCCAACTGCGTCCCGGCTTGACCATCATCGGTGTGTTGTTGCCCCACACCAATTGCAGCGCGGAACCTTGCTCACGGTCTTTGCGCCGCCAGAAGCCTTGATACACCAAACCATCGCGCAGCAGGTAGGCGCGACCCTGATCCCACAGTTCAATTTGGATGGACAGATACTTTACACCGGGGTCGAAAATATCAGGCTTATCGTTGTGCGGTACCTCAATAATGATGATGTTATCCGCCCATAACTGCTGACCATCGCCTGCATCCATATGCGGAACGCCATCCGAGTAGCGTAGGTAATGACCGGTGTCGGCATTATACTGCCAGCGAGCATCTGCCTGCCCGTACCAGTCGATATAGGCTTCGGTTGCTGGTTGCCCACCCGCATCTGGCGTGGGGCTAAAGGCGAGGCCGCGCGCTTTGTAACCGGTGTTGACGTTGCGCCGTGTTGCTTTCGCCCATAGTAGATTGGTATCAAGGAACAACGTGTGCTCGAATGGAAGATCACCATTGGGAAAGCGGCAGAAACCTGCATCTTCGCAGTTGTCGCCCTTCAGTGGCGAAAATGTCTGGTACACGAATTCCTGAGAACCCATAATCAACTTTTGAATGGGTTCGCTGGTGCCAGAGTAAGCGAATAATGCGCTGTACATGGGTACCAGTTCAAGGTCGATCAAACGAGCGCTGCGTACCGAGCCAACGTGATCCGGTGCATTGTTGCGGTAAATAGCCGCGAAGCGTGTCACGCCACCTTCGGTTTCGTATTCCCACACCATGTCCGCGAGGTTCACACCCGTTTGCGGGCGCACAATCGGCGGGTAGTTGGAAATCTTGACGATCAGGTTACGCCGTTCCTTGGCTGCTTGGCTGGGATAATCCAGGCCGGTCAGCGGGTTCACGTTGTCGGGATAAATAAATGGCCCATTGGGTGTAGCCGTTGGGGCAGGAGTTTCGGTTGGCGTATCCGTCGCAGTTGGCGTGAAGCTGGCGGTGGCAGTTGGCGTAAAGGTGCCGGTTGCAGTCGCCGTTGCGCTGGGTGTCGAGGTCGGCCCAGCAGGGGTATTCGTCGCAAAATCAAACGACGTGGGCTTTGGTGTATTGGTGCCGGGCAGTGTTACTTGCAGCAGGTTGACACCCGCTTGTGATACTTTAGGGACACCAATGACCAAAAGGCCAACGACTAAAATTGACAATGTATAACCGAGTATTCGGCGCATAGTCCATCCATTTCCTTATGCCATCCGATTATAAACACGGCGGTGGAGTATACGTCTCACATTCCACCTTGCACAGGGCTATTTCGTCATGCTCATGGCTGATGTATGATTGCGTAGGTTAATCGTCGTCTAATTCTCATCTTTAAGTGATCGACCGATTTATTTTGGAGGATCTCATGTCAAACCGCCGTATGTTGTTGTCTTTAGCGCACCCCGACGACGAGAGCTTCGGCTCCGGTGGGATGATTGCGCGCTACGTTGCTGAAGGGGCGGACGTTTTTTACATCTGCGCGACCAACGGGGATGTTGGCACAGTCGCGCCCGAAAAGTTAGTAGGCTACAACTCGGTTGCCGAACTGCGTATCGCCGAATTGGACTGTGCTTCCGAAAAGTTAGGCTTCAAAGAAGTTTTTAAATTCGGCTACCGTGACAGCGGCATGATGTACTCCGAAACCACTAAAGATCCCTCCTCATTATGGCAAGCCCCGCGTGATGCGGTTGCCCGCCGTGTGGTGGAAGTGATCCGTAAAGTCAGGCCGCAGGTGGTCATTACCTTTAACAAGTTTGGCGGTTATGGGCATCCTGACCACATCGCCATTCAGCGAGCGACCACCGACGCCTTTAAGCTGGCAGGTGATCCAACCTACGAAACCGGTCAGGAACCGTATCAACCGCAGAAGCTGTATTACTCAGCGTTTTCCACGCTGATGTTCCGCGTCAATCTGGTGCGTGTGCGCCTCCGTGGCGAAAACCCGCGCAAGCTGGGGCGTAACAAAGACTTCGATATGCTGGCGATCCTTGAAAATGTTGAGCCTATCCATACCGAAGTGGACGTGAAGAATTATCTGCAAGCATGGGACGAAGCCAGCGCTTGCCACGACAGCCAACTTGGTGGTGGGATGCCGCGCCTGCCAATGTGGTTCCGCCGGACATTCGTCAGTAAACAGATCTTCACGCGCATTCATCCCGCACCCGCCTATAATAAGATAGATGAACATG
>JAPUDW010000226.1:0-9261 GCA_027492915.1 Bacteroidota bacterium
ACAGGGATAGACAGGATACGCTCGACCTCGATCATTTGATGCAAGCTGACGACGATTTATATGCAGATGAACAGTCAGTAGAGGATGTGAAGGCACGGCGTAAACGCTCGTGACACATAAGCTGGTTCGGTTCACGGCTCTTTCCCCGTACTGAAACCCCGATGTTGAATTAAACTGCGGTTGTTGAGGTCAATTTTCTCGCGCAACAATCATAGCGTTGATTCGCCACGACTTCTTGTTAAACAATATTAAATTAGGCATAACGCTAGGGAAATTAGCTGCCTTTCAGTTATAATGGCGGCTAGGTATTAGCTAAGGTGGGAGCGAATACGGAATGGCACTTAACCCCGGACAAAGGGTCGGGCCTTATGAGATTATTGGACAGCTTGGGCACGGCGGGATGGCGACTGTTTATAAGGCGCGTCATCCTCGTTTAGATCGTATTGTGGCGATCAAGGTGATGCACAAAGCCTTTCTGGATGATGCTGGTTTTCTGGCGCGTTTTGAACGCGAGGCGCAAATTGTCGCCAAGCTGGAACACCCGCATATCGTACCTGTCTACGACTTTGACGAGGTTGATGGACAGCCGTACCTCGTGATGAAAATTATCGACGGTGAAACGCTCAAGCGTGTGCTTTCCAGAGGGCCGATGCCGCTGCCGGAAATCATCCGCGTCATGGACGACATGGCCGAAGCGCTGACCTACGCGCACCGTAATGGTGTGCTGCACCGCGATATTAAGCCTTCGAACATTGTGATTGATGCTCATGGCGTTCCTTTTTTGACGGATTTTGGCCTCGCACGGGTGACAAAAGCTGGTGCTTCGACCTTGAGCGCCGATATGATTCTCGGTACACCGCAGTATATTTCGCCGGAGCAGGCCAGCGGGCAGGCCGAGCTTGACCCGCGTACCGATGTCTACTCGCTCGGCGTGATTTTGTACGAGATGGTGGTCGGGCGTGTGCCGTATAACTCCGACACCCCTTACGCCGTTGTGCATGACCATATTTATAGTGATTTACCCTTACCCAGTACGATTAATCCCGCAGTGCCGCCGCAGATCGAGGCTGTGCTGGTAAAAGCGTTAGCCAAAAAACCGTTTGACCGTTATGACACCGCGTTGGACATGATGAGCGCCTTTAAGCAAGCCTGTGCTGATGCGGGTTTGACATCGCTGCCGGATAATCGTGATAAAGTTGCCGCGCAGTCTTTTGCCCGTTTGAACCATGAACTGCTAGATGATGCATCCACCGTCAGTACCGAAACGCCAGTGAAGGCCACGCCCCGCCAACCAAGCATTCCCGCACCGCTGCCATCCCAACCGTCGGAACCCGATATACCATCACATGTGGATATTCGCACCAAGCGGCGGGGAGAGGGCAAACGCCAGCATAAAGTCTATGAGTTTAAGTTTGATAGTGGGAACGATTGGCGCAAGCTCGGTGAGCGTATTAAAGAAAATGTGGAAAGAGGCGCTGGTTGGGCGGAAAGTTTGGGCGCGTCGATTGAAGCAGCGGCTAAAGAAGGCGCACGTTCAGCCGCCTACGAAGCGAATAAGCCCACACCACCCTACATTTCTGAAGAACAACGCATCCGCGAACGGATAGAGAAGAAGTATAAAGAACGGGCAGGTGTCATCGCCCACGCGATTCCCTACATTGTGGTCAATGCGGTGTTGTGGTTGTTATTTCTCAGCAGCCCCGGTGATGGCTTCCCGTGGCCGATTTTCCCGACCTTCTTCTGGGGCATCGGTATGGCGGTACACTTTTTCAGCTACTACAACAAATATGGCGGCGGTGCTGCCCGCTACGAACAAGAAATTCAGCGCGAGATTGACCGTGAACGTGAACGCAGTTTGGTGTATGAAAAGCCGAAGAACGATATACCGATGCGGCTGACGGATGACGGTGAATTAGAAGAAATACCCGAAAATGAAGTCAGTCAGGCAGCCAAGCATAAACGCAGTTACTAACGATGCTACTTGTATGGTCGATGTTGCGTAATAAGTAGTAGATCGATTATGTGTTTGGCGATGGATAGAAGGGCGCAATGATGAGTGACGCAGACCAGTATGATGCAATCCGTAAACGGGTCGAGAAGCGCTATAAAGCGAAACAAGAACTGATCATCCATATCGCCAGTTACGTGGCGACCAACATTGGGTTGTGGTGGTTTTTTGGTAATATTGGTGGTCAGTGGTGGTTACCGTGGGTGACTTTGGGTTGGGGCATCGGCGTGGTAGTGAATTTCTTCGACTACTACAACAAGTACGGCGGCGGTGTTGAACGCCGTGAGGCTGAAATCCAGCGCGAGATCGAACGCGAAAAAGAGCGCCTCGGTTTGTATGAAAAGCCCAAGAACGAGTCGCGGGTACGCCTATCCGAGGATGGCGAACTGGAAGAGATCGTAGACGAAGATGACTATACAAGTCAACAAAAGCGGCGGGGTTAACCCACGAATAGCCCTAAAAGTTCATGGGTTAAGGGGAGCATATGGACCCAGATTATGAGGAAATCCGCTCAAGGATTACCCGACGATATAACAATCGTACCGAGTTTTTCAGCCATTTGGTGGCCTTCACGATCATCAATGGTATTGTGTGGGGTATTCTCCGCCCTAGCGACCTGTTTTTTACAATTGCTGCCATAGTGATGGGCTTGTGGGGGACTGGTTTTGTGATCCATGCAGTCCAGTTCCTTATGAAGGAAGCCCAAGAAAAAGCGATTGAAAAGGAAATTGAACGTGAGCGCGAATGGCGGCGTAGTTACGACACGCTACCGGATGCTGAGATCAAACACAAGCGTGACCGGCTGACGCTCAACCATGACGGCGAACTAATGGATATTGTGGAAGAAGAAGTTCCGGTGAGAAGGCGGCGGTAATTCGGATGGCAAATTTGTTACCTAAATAGTAATAAGGTACTATACTATTATTAAAAATAAGCATGGAGGGTAGCAAATGGTGCTGAATCCGGTTGCCGTTGTACAGCGTGAAAACGCCCGCCTGCAAGCCGAAAACGAAATTTTACATAAAGAACTTAAAAGCTTACGTGATTTTGTTGAAATTTTAAACGAGTTGGCCGAGCGTTCCAGAGCGTTACTCACTGATGAAGCGCTGCTTCCTTTACTCGAATCGACCTTTAGCAAAGCGCTTGGTTTGCTGAATGCGCCCGATGGCTCATTGATGTTATTAGATGAAGACACGCAGGAACTCGTGTTCGTGCTGGTACGTGGTTCATTGGCTGGCGATTTGAAGGACTTTCGTGTGCCAGCGAACGAGGGTATTGCCGGTTGGGTGATTAAGAACCAGTCGGCTGCATTAGTACGTGATGTACGGCGGGACGGGCGCTTCTCCGATTCGATTGACTCGACATTTAAATTCCGCACTCAGTCGATTGCCGCCGCGCCGTTGATCGGTGACGGTAAAGTTTATGGGTTGATCGAGGCCTTAAACCAACCGGGCGATGAGCCATTTTCGTCCTCTGACCTCGCACTGTTAAGTTTGCTCTGCCGTTTCGCTGGCGAAATCCTAGCGGATATCGAACGTAAGCAGCCCAGCGAGCGCTAGCCGGGTATTTAACGAACAGGAGCTTTTAGACGGAGTGTGGGCATAAAACCCGCACTCCTTTTATTTGGCAGCGGATTGGATGTATCCAACTATTTTGCATATCACCTATAAACTCCACTACAATACGATTCTTCCTTTTCGCTAGTTTAGAGGTTTATAGATGGCTGATTCTGCACCGCGTCATGATACCTATGCCGCGCTACGGTTGCCCGATTTTCGTTTACTGATCGGTGGGCGGTTAATTGCCCAAGTCGGCGAGATGATGGTATCGGTGGCGGTTAGTTGGGAGTTGTACGAGCGTACATCGAACGCATTTTTGTTAGGGATGGTTGGGCTTGTTCAAGTGCTGCCGGTGCTGCTTTTTTCGCTGCCAGCGGGCTACATTGTTGATCGCTACAATCGCAAGAACATCACCTTAATTACGCAGGTCATTTTAATTATCTGTTCGCTGCTGCTGGCATTTTTATCCGTCACACAGGCTCCGCTTCCAGCGATCTTTATCGTGTTGGCAATTATTGGGACAGCACGGGCGTTTAATAATCCGGCAGAAGGTGCGCTAACGCCGCTTGTCGTACCGGAAAGACTTTACCACAATGCGGTTACGTGGAGCAGCAGTACATGGCAGGCGGCAGCTATTTTCGGGCCAGCGGTGGGTGGTTTTATCATCGCCTTATTCAATAGCGCAGCGGCTGTTTACGTCGTCAACGCTGTTTCCGGCCTAGCGCTGGTTACCGCGCTCCTGCTAATTCACCCGCGTGAGCAATCCTATGTGTCACAAGAAGAATCGCCAGTACAAGCGCTTAAACAAGGACTGCGTTTCTTACGCAATAACCGCCTGATCTTATCCGCTATTTCATTGGATATGTTCGCGGTGCTGTTGGGCGGTGCGACGTATCTTCTACCTGTATTCACCAGAGATATTCTGCATGTTGACGCAACCGGTCTGGGCTTGCTTCGTGCTGCTCCCTCGGTTGGTGCGCTCGGCATGGCACTGTTTGTCGCCCGTCGCCCGCCTTTCCAACGAGCGGGGCAAACGCTTTTGTGGGCGGTGGCAGGGTTCGGTGTGGCGACTATCATTTTCGGCATCTCGACTTCTTTCTGGTTGTCGATGGTGATGATGGTGGTGATGGGTGCGCTGGATAATATCAGCGTGGTTATTCGTCATATGCTGTCGCTGGTTTTTACGCCGGATGATATGCGTGGGCGCGTGGGGTCGGTGAACTCGATGTTCATCGGTGCCTCCAACGAACTTGGTGGCTTCGAGTCGGGGGTGGCGGCGGCGCTGCTGGGGCCGGTTGGCGCGGTGGTGTTCGGCGGCTTAGGGACAATCGTTGTCGTCGGGGCAATAGCGGCCTACGCGCCCGAACTGCGCCGGATGAAAGAGATCAAGATTGAGCAGGAAGTTCTGCAACCGGATGCGGTAGCCATCCCGATTGCGGAATAAAAAATTGGGTGTGACCAAACGGCCACACCCTATTTTATTCATAAATCCACGAATCCTATTCAAAAATCCACGGGTCGTTGTTACGTTCCCACGACGCGAGTTCGGCTTCGCTGAAGAAGTTCGCGACTTCAATTTGTCCGTTCTCAACGCTGTCTGAACCATGTACAAGGTTGCGACCGATTTCTAGCGCGAAATCACCACGGATGGTGCCGGCTTCGGCTTCCTGTGGCTTGGTCGCGCCGATGGTCTTACGAGCAGCGGCAACGGCATTTGTGCCTTCGAGGGCAATGACGACGACCGGCGATGAGGTGATGTAGTTTACCAGCGACGCAAAGAAGGGGCGTTCGGCGTGGATGGCGTAGTGCTTTTCCGCCAGTTGACGCGAGATACGCAAGAACTTCATGCCGATGATACGCAGGCCGCGTGCCTCGAAGCGCTTGAGGATTTCGCCTGTCAAGCCGCGTTGTACGGCATCCGGCTTGATGATGATAAATGTACGTTCCATGATGTTCCTTTCGACAAGAAATTGACACAATAAACGGGTCACCTGCGACCCGTTTAAATACGTGATGTTTATCTAACGATGGACGATTATAGCTGATTGAGCGCCTTACGGTAAGTATCAAGCGCGGCTTGCAGCTTGCCCTGACGCATCAAGGTATCACCCAGCACACGGTACACGGCAGGGTTGCTCTTGAATTTGTCGGTGAGTTTTGACAAATCGTCTGCCACGTCATCCAGTGATGCGTTGGCACGGATGAGTGCTTCATAGTTCGGTAGGCTGGCATCCAGATTGTTGCCGGTAGCGTGTGAACGGGCATCTCGCAGAACAGCTACCACATCAATATTTTGTACCGCAACCGGAACTGGCGCGGGTGAAGCGCGTACCGGCACGATAGCGGGCTGCTGCGGTGCTGGTGGCGTGGCAGGCGTAATGACCGTAGGCGGTGCGGTGACCACCAAATCGTCGTGGGTAGAGGTGATGGTTTGTTTGAGCCAGTCAGGAATATCGTCCGGCTCAACATCAACATCCGCCAACCAATCGGGAACATCTGACGAAACAGGCTTGGTTTCGGTGATCTCCATCGTCAGCCAATCTGGCATGGCTTCGGCATCTGGTTCGGTTGGTGCAGCGACCGGAGCCGGAGTATCCAATACGCCACCCAGCCAGTCGGGAACAGCATCCGGTATGCCAACCGGAACTTCGGTTTCCGGCGGCAGCGATGCAGTTTGGAGCTGTATTGTCGTCGAGATAGCAGGCGTTGGCGCGGTAGGCACCGGTGTCGGTGGTGCAGCAGCCAGCGGCGCGGCATCTCCATGTGCTTGATGGTATTCCATTTCGAGCGCTTCAACCCACGGATCATTGGGGTCGAGCAAACCGGAGGTATCCGGCTTTATCTCGAAAATTGGGGTTTCGGGTGTGGTCGACGTAAAGCCAACGGTATCCGCCCATGTTTCGGCGGCTGGCGCAGCGAAGATGCTGTCCAGTTCATCGCCATTTGGCTCGTCGTCTTTCAGCCAGTCGGGAATATCGGTGACGTTCGGCGGTTCCAGAATGGTGTCGATGAGCGCTGGTGTTTGTGCCATCGGTACTGCCGCTGGTGTTGGTTCTTCGAGAGGCATCGAGTCGCCGACTTGCTCGATCAGCCAATCGGGTAGATCGGCTTTCACCGGTGGCGCATCGGGATCATAATCGCCAGCCAGTTCTTCCGGTTCTGGACGGCTCGCGCCTTCTTTGAGTTGGCGCTGCATCCACGCTTCCATTTGTTCGGGTGGAACCAAGTCGCCGCGTTTGAGCGCCTGCTGAATATCCGTGTCGGACATGGAGTTGGTCGGTGTGGCAGGTTGTGGAGCCGGTGGCTTGGATGCCGTAAAGGCTTGGGATGCCAGCGAGTCGAGCCATGCTGCCGGATCGGTCGGTGCAGCCTCCGCAGCAAACGGCGAGGCTTCCTTTGGCGGTTCGGATTTGGCTGGCGGAACGGGCGAGTCGAAGGTATAGCTGGAGTAGCCCGACTCCTGTACTGCGGGAGGCACAACCATCGGTGGTAGGTCGAGGTCGGCGTCGGTCGTCAGTTCGTCGTCGCTCACGCCTTGGCGCTTGGCTAAACTTTCCAACCAGTTAACCGGATCCATTTCAGTTGAAGCTGTTGCTGGTGTGGGTGTATCTTGCACACCTTGTTCTTGCGCAAGGCTTTCGAGCCAATTGACGGGATTGCTTGGTGCAGCCCCGGAAGCCACGGGAATAATATCATCTTGGTTTTGGGCGAGGTTTTCCAACCAATCGACGGTACTGCTGCCGGACGAAACGGATTCAGCCGGTTCGAGTTCTTTACCGAGTGATGACAGGTCAAACTCCGGCATAGAGCTGCCCGAATCGACCGCGAGGCTTTCGAGCCATGATAAGCTGGCGCCAGCTTGTTCGGGCACTGCTGGCTCATCTTCCGGTTCGGGCGGTAGTTCGTTATCGATGCCGAGGTTCGCTAACCAATCCGGTGCCTCCGCGACTGGCTCAAGGTCATCAAATATCGAAAGCTGGGGTTGAGCAGACGTTGGCTCTGGTGCTTTGACGACAGGCGGCGGTTCTGGCGCTTTGGCAACCGGAGCGGGTTCGGGTGCTTTGGCGACAGGCGGCGGTTCCGGCGCTTTTGCAGCAGGCGGCGGTGCAGCAGCGGCGGCAGGTTTAGAAACAGGCACGCCGGGGCCAATCTTCTTACCGCGATCTTTGCCTTCAGACGGGATATAACCGGGTTCATCAATGACGACTGAATCCGGGTCGATCTCTGGAATCTCAAGGTCAGCCGCCGTGGTGAAACCGGCACTATCTGCCCCCTGCCGCTTGGCAAGGGTTTCCATCCACGCCATGATCTCCTCAGGAGTCATCGCGTCAAAATTTGGTGCATTATCCGCCATCGCTCAATCCTCTCAGCAACATGTTGCCCGCGCGGTTACTGTAACCACGGCGGAATATCCACATTATCGGCTTCGCTATCGCTTGCGGGCTTATCCGGCTGTTCCGTGGGTTTACGCAGCCAAGTGGGCAGACGCGAGAAGACAAAACGGCGTAGGGCAGTTTTATCCGCAACAACCGTAACTTGCTGTGATTCTTCACTCACAATATCGAGCAACCAACCAAACTCAGGCCGGACTTTAGCATCTTTCGCAGCTTTTTCAGCAGCAATCGCTTCTTGGCGAGCAGTCGGTAGGAACTCGGTTTCAACCGGTTCATCTTCCGGCGCGTCATAATCGACATCTAACCCCGGAACCATCGCATTAAGCCAATCAGGTGCGTTGCTGGCAGGTGCGGGTGCGGCGGGCATGGATTCTTCGAGAGGCGCGTTATCATCCCAGTCATAGGTTTCGGTGGGTTGTTCATCGGCAGGTTGCTTGTTTTGAACAGCACTCAACCAATCTGGCACGTCGTTAGCGGTTTCTGGTTCAAGGTCGTCAGCGTCGTTCCATTCATCGTCGCTCAGTGGTTCATCCGCATTTGCTTCTGCGACCGGCATCTCGGTTAGCCAATCTGGCATCGGGTCAGCCGTCACACGGGCGATCACGTCATCACCACTTGCAGGCTGCCAATCATCATTCGAGGCGGCAGTCTCGGCTTCGGGTTCATCGTCCGCTTGGAGTGCCGACAGCCAATCAGGCGTATCGTCTTGAATTGCGTTTACAGGTTCAACTTCGGCAGATGACTCTTCGCCGATATTCATGCTCGACAGCCAATCGGGTTGATCAACTGCTGCCAGTGGTTCAGCTTCGGGTTCGAACTCATCATCATCCGGTTGCATGGCAGAGAGCCAGTCAGGGGTATCAGCGGCGCTAATGGGTTCGGCTTCGGGTTCGAACTCATCATCGTCCGGTTGCATGGCAGAGAGCCAGTCAGGGGTATCAGTCGCCGCGATAGGTTCAGCTTCCGGTTCATCGTCATGCGGAAGTTCACTTAGCCAGTCAGGGGTATCAGTCGCCGCGATAGGTTCGGCTTCCGGCTCGTCGTCAATAGGCAGGGCGGACAGCCAGTCAGGGGTATCAGCGGCCGCGATAGGTTCAGCTTCCGCTTCATCGTCAGTGGGCAGGGCGGACAGCCAATCAGGGGTGTCTGCCGCCGCGATAGGTTCAGCTTCCGGCTCGTCGTCAATAGGCAGAGCAGAGAGCCAATCAGGTGTATCAGCCGCCGCGATAGGTTCGGCTTCCGGTTCATCGTCAATGGGCAGAGCAGAGAGCCAATCAGGTGTATCAGCCGCCGCGATAGG
>JAPUDW010000226.1:9361-12476 GCA_027492915.1 Bacteroidota bacterium
AGAGCCAGTCAGGGGTATCAGTCGCCGCGATAGGTTCAGCTTCCGGTTCATCGTCCGGTTGCAGGGCGGACAGCCAATCAGGTGTGTCAGCGGCGCTAATGGGTTCGGCTTCCGGCTCGTCGTCGTGCGGGAGTTCGCTTAGCCAATCGGGGGTGTCAGCGGCGCTAATGGGTTCAGCTTCCGGCTCGTCGTCAGTTGGACGCATAGAGGACAACCAATCTGTTGTGCTAACGGGTTCGGCTTCGGGGGCTTCGTCGGAAAGCTCCATACTCGACAGCCAATCGGGCGTATCAGTGTCAGTAATGGGTTCGTCCTGCGGCTCATCGCTTGGGAGTTCCATACTAGACAGCCAATCGGGTATATCGCTGGTGTCGGCTAACGTCGGTAATTCGTCGGCAGTTGACATCCACTCGAAACCGTTTTCGTCAACCATTTTGCCGGTTTCAGCTTTAGGCTCAGTCTGCAATTGGCTTAGCCAGTCCGGTTCCGATGTATCTGCTGGAGTCAGTGTTGGTAAATCTGGTTCGGCAGCCGGTTCTTTACCCAGCCAATCGAGCATTCCGGTTACGACTGGTGAAGCAGGTGCAGCCGGTTCTTCGGGTAGGGCAGACATCCACTCAATGTCGTCGACTGTTGACGCCCCAACCGCGTCTACGGTTTCGGATGCGTTCAGCCAATCGGGGAAGTCCTCTGATGGGGTGACTGCACTGGTCGCGGCATCATCCACCCATGTAAAGGAATCAGACGGTTCCGGTTCCGATTCGGGTTCAGATGACAACCAATCCAAGGGGTCTTTTTCATCAGCCATAGTGTCCTGCCATTCTGGCGTTGCAGCCGTTGGTAAAACATCCGCCGGCGAGGCCGGTTGTTCTGACGTAGGCAACTGGTTATTGACCAGTGACTCAAGATTAAAGGCTTCATCAAGCAAACTGTCATCGGACAGCCAATCTAAAGGTTCGTCGTTTGCTTCGGTTGCTGGCTCTGTGGTTTCGGTCGCGTGAATCCATGCGAACGGATCTTCTCCGTCGGCTGGCAGCTCATTTCCCTGTGTATAACGGGGTTCGGCAGTGTACGCATCCTGCTCGATGGTGGTTTCGGTCGCGCTCAACCATGCCAACGGATCATCATCAGTTGTGAAGTTGTCATTCACTGCATAGCTGTTTTCTGGCGCGGGTACATCCTGCTCGACAATCATATCCCCGCCGCCATAGCCCTGCAACCAGCCGAGCGGATCAGCCGCGTCAACTTCTTGAAGGGTGAGGTTGTCGGCATCGGCATCATAAAGATCATTATCGGCGCGGGTCGTTGCCTGTTCGTCGATTTCAACACCGCTGCTGCGAAGCCATGCCAGCGGGTCATTGGAGTCATCGGACTGAATAGCCCGCTCGCGGCGGAATGGAAGTTCATCTTCGACTGCCGCAGACGGTGGAACGAGGTCGGCGAGATCTGGCAGTTCACCCGTATAAGAAATAGGCATTTTATCCGGCGCGAGTTCGTCCGGCGTGGATGCAAGTATTTCGTCCATGAACGAAGGTGTCGGTTCTGGCTGCGGAATTTGTTCCGGCAAGGGGGTTAGGCGACCCGTTAGGCCGCGCTTTGCGCCGGGTGTGCTGGCTTCGGTTGATCCCAAGTTTCCGGTTGCCGGTTTCGTGTATCTTCCTGTCAAGCCCGCTAGGCCTCCGGTTAACTTCCGCACGGTCGGCGAGTCATCCAGCAGGCGCTCATCAATATCGCCCCATTCTTCGGCTGTCAGGTTCGTCTTGAAGTTTTCCGTCGCGACCACATCATCATCGGGGGTGAGATCACTAAAGAAGGATAAGCTGTCTTCTTCAACGGCGGGTTCTGCCTCTTGCATCTCGCCGCTCACATTAAAATCGCTCAACCACTCCGGTCTCTGATTATTCATTTCGCGCTCGGCAGCCAGTTGGTAATCGAGTTCTTCCAACTTGAAGGCGTCATCGGGTACATCTTCACCCTGCGCGAGTTCGAGTGCCAGATAGGGATCAAGTGATTCGATACGCCCGATATAACGCTGGGCATCCGAAGGACGGGCTTCCGTCAGCCAGAGTGCCGCTAATAGTGAATTGGCGACGAGGCAGTCCGGTAGAATTTTGAGGATTTCGAGCGCCGTTTGTGCCGCTTCGACTCGCTGCCCGCGATCCCAATAGGTCTGGGCGAGCAGCAGCGGCAGGTCAACCCGTTCAGGCGCGGCGGCACGCGCTTGTTGCAGCGTGTCAATCGCCTGTTCGTGCAAGCCATTTCGCATATACTGGCGTGCCACGGCGGCTGCCGTCAACTGCACCTTACCATGTTCGACCTTGCGGTAGCGGCGGTAAAGTTCACGTAAGTTTTCCAGGATGACTTGGTCATTGGGGGCTTGTTCAAAGGCGCGTTCGAGATGCCAGATCGCGTCATCCGGGCGCTTCTCGATGCGGTAGACTTCGCTCAGTCCGGCGTGGGCATCGCGGTCGTCGGGGTACACGCTCAAGACACGGCGCATGACCTCACCCGCTTCCGACCAGCGCGAGGTCGCAACGAGTGCGCGCCCCAGCAGGCGGTAAGCTTGTGCGTTTTTAGGGAAATATTGCAGGATATGCCGACAGTGCAGGATGACTTCGGCGGCGCTGCCACTATTGAGCAGGGTATCCAGTTTGGCGAGGTATTCTCGTAGGCTGATGTCGGCCATTCTGCTCTTATCCTGTCGCCAGCAAATCGAAATCTGCCCAGCGTGCGGCTGTTTTGAAGATTATAACATATAATCACTTTTCGGATGCGCAAGCTATCTTAATCTACTTCATTATTTTGGATGAGAAAATGGTCAGGTCAAAAAAGATATTTTGGATCTGGCAGTTCTTAGTCGTTCTTCCCCTGATCTTTTCCACCACACACGCTCAAGAAAATCCGCCGACCTTAGATGACTTTTGGAACGGCACAGCGGAGTGGGTGGTCGAGGTGCCGGACGTTGGGCTGCCTGTCGGTGAAAGTGACACGCTCTATAAGGGAAATGGTGAGTACTGGTCATATCTACATGCCAGCGACCAATCGGCGGGTGTAGTTGACCAGTGTGGCGACCCCGTAGCCTTCCCCGGCTGCACGACCCTGTGGCGCAGTACCG
>JAPUDW010000227.1 GCA_027492915.1 Bacteroidota bacterium
ATCTCATTCCTGCCTTGTTGGCGACCCAAGCTGCATATATTGGTTTGATCGGCAGCCGCAGACGGTGGGCGCTGACGATGAAAGCGCTTCGCGATGAGCGTGGATTGAGTGACAACGATTTTAAGCGTATATACGCCCCTATTGGTTTAGAATTAAATGCTGAGACACCCCAAGAAATCGCCGTAAGCATTTTGGCACAGATTACGATGCTGCGGCGTGGAGGCGACGGTAAGCCGATGCGTTGGGTAGGTGATGAAGAGACACCGGACTCGTTGGTGATATTCGATAAACAATAGTTCATATAACTTTTTAGGTATACGTGTGAAGATTTTATGTGTGAGTGATACGGTAATGCCGCAAATGGAAAGTGCGGTGAACTTGCGGCGACAATATTCGGACGTAGAACTGCTCATTAGCTGCGGAGATATGCCTTCGGTTTATCTGGAGTTTATTACTTCCGTACTCAATGTCCCCTTGTTTTATGTGCGCGGGAACCATGATGAAGGATATAAAGATTCACCGCCGGGTGGTGAAGATTTGCAAGGTCGGTTGGTGGAGTACGGCGGTTTGTCATTCTACGGATTAGAAGGTTCTATCCGTTATAACAAAAGCCCGATCCAATATACTGAAGGTGAAATGTCTAGGATGGTATTGGGGGCGGGGCTGCGGCTGCGATACCGGCGCATGAAGTATGGGGCTGGCGTCGATGTGTTGGTTACGCATTCACCAGCGCTGGGTATTCATGATGCTGATGATATGCCTCACCGCGGATTTTCATCGCTTTTGAAGTTTATGGATTGGTATCATCCGCGTTATATGCTGCATGGGCATGTGCATACGTATGACCGCCGGACGGTGACACAGACTCTTTATAACAGTACTCAAATTTATAACATCAATCCCTCGATGCTGTTGACGATTGAACCAGCCGGAGTCGGTCAGCAATAAATTGTCAGCATTTGAACTGCAACCTGTGCTATAGTGAGCAAAACATAGTAGAAAGGACGGGTTAGCCTAGGCTATGTGGAGTCAATATTTTAATGTCACTTCGGTGTCAGAGGCGCTGGAACTGCTGTCGAAATACCGCGAGAAAGCACGCATCATTGCTGGCGGAACTGATCTGTTAATTGAGATTGAGCGGCACCAACGACCGGGCATCGAAGCATTGATTGATATTTCGCGCGTACCGGGGTTGGATACGATTACGTTACATGGTGATCATATCCGGTTGGGCGCACTGG
Organism: Bacteroidota bacterium; assembly: GCA_027492915.1. Classification (GTDB taxonomy): domain Bacteria; phylum Chloroflexota; class Anaerolineae; order Aggregatilineales; family Phototrophicaceae; genus CFX2. Next base: position 1,242 of record JAPUDW010000227.1, read on the forward strand.
TGACGCATAATCAGGTTGTCGGTAGTCAGTTGGTTGTGGAGCGCGGGTATCCACTAGCGCAGGCGGCATGGGAAGTAGGCGCACCGCAAATTCGTAATCGGGCGACGATTGCCGGTAACGTGATTACAGGCTCAGCGGCGAATGACACGATTACACCCCTGATGGCATTGGGTGCGGAGGTGACCCTAGCCTCGCTTGAAGGTGAGCGCAGTGTAGCCTTAAGTGTGTTCTATACAGGTCTGCGGCGTAATATGATGCGACCGGATGAGATGCTGACGGCGATTACGTTTCCGGCAATGTCGAACCGTGAACGAGGGATGTTCATCAAGCTCGGTTTACGACGGGCGCAGGCGATTTCGGTTATTAACGTAACAACGCTTTTGAAGTTTGATGGCGATACCGTAACGCAGGCTGCGATTACATTGGGTTGTGTGGCACCGACGATTATTCGTGTGCCCGTGGCAGAGCAATCGCTGTTTGGGCGCAAGCTGACACCGGAGGCGATAGCCGATGCGGCACGGTTGGCGGCGGCTACCCCGACACCGATTGATGACATCCGCAGCACGGCAGAGTATCGGAGCGAGATGATTCGTGTGTTGGTCGCGCGGGCGCTGCGGGCGGTTGCTGCTGGAACCGAGCGAGCTGTATGGCCTGAGAAACCTGCGATGTTGTGGGGTAAAGAATCGTCACATCCCACTTTAGATGAGCAGACAGAATATAACGAGAAAACGCCGATAACGACGACTATCAACGGGCAAGCGCATACCGTGAGAAGCGGGCAGCATAAGACACTCTTGCGATTTTTGCGCGAGGATGTGGGCTTGCCGGGGACGAAGGAAGGCTGCGCGGAAGGTGAGTGCGGGGCATGTACGGTGTTTCTTGATGGGGCGGCGGTTATGTCGTGCATGGTGCCCGCACCGAGGGCAGACGGTGCGACTATCGTCACGGTCGAAGGTTTGCAGCAGAACGGCCAATTACACCCGATTCAATCGGCTTTTGTTGAACATGGGGCGGTTCAGTGTGGTTATTGCACGCCGGGCTTTTTAATGGCCGGTGCAAAGCTGCTGGAAGAATTCCCACAGCCCACGCACGAGCAAATTCAGCAAAGTATCACCGGAAATTTGTGCCGTTGTACAGGCTATTACAAAATTGTTGAAGCGTTTGAGGCGGCAAGTAAAAAATGACAGACTATAGACATGGAGTGGTAAATGGCTCTTAAAAAAACCGAACCCCGCGGTAAAGCATTTTGGCCGATTCTAGGGCTGCTGCTGGCACTTTCTGCCGGTGCGCTGGCGTGGGTATTCACGCCGGAAGTGCTCAAGTTTCTTGACCGTTCACTGCCCAGTTTTCCAAACGTTACCCCTACCATCACATGGGTTGTGACAGGTATTTTATTTGTTGTTATTGCCCTTGTTTTCTCGCTGGTTGTCGCGTTAGCAGTGCCGAAGCGCAAGGGCGAGGTCAATGAAGTGAAGTTGGCAAAAGAGCGCAGCGAGATGGTTAGGGGTAAAGCCGCCCGCAAGGTGCGCCAGCGCGATATTAACCGCCAGAATAAGGCACGGTAACCGCTATGGATCGTACAGTCCCAAAGACCGGCAGTGAAGAAATCCAACTGTATATGCGGACTTATTATTCGCTGCTGCGTTCAAGCCACACAATACAAATCGAAACGCTGGTGGAGAGCCATCTTGCGATGGAGTCGTCTCTTCACCCGCTGGCGCGCAGCATCGAGCCGGATACATCGGCGCTGACCTATTCGAGTTTACGTCTGCCAGATTGTATGTTGGATGTTGACCAGATATTGATCGGGCAAATTGAACGCTCGTTCGTGGAAGCGGGTTTTGTTGATATTCAGGAATGGGAACGTGTGAGCGCACCCGGTCGCCGCCGCCGTATGCACTTTGACGGTAAGACTTTATTGGCGGTATTTATCGCCAGTCGTTCGGATATTGATGATTTGGTGCCGACGATCACCGCGTTTCAGATTGAATGGAACAAGCTGCATGTCCTGTTGCAAGTCGAAGATGCTAAAGCTGTTCTTGAGGCCAAGCGCGGCGAGAAACTGTCCGAGGCGGAATTTAACCTTATTGCTGAAACCCTCTATTTGAATCATGAGGAACTTCGACGTTTAGAAGTCGTTTGGGGCGACCGTTTCACCGAAACACTCTACCAAATTTCGCAGCGTCGTAAGCAGATTGGGCTGCGGATGCTGGCTGGCTCACTGGCGGATTACCGACGTGCGACTGCTTACTGGTGGGCAGAAGTTGATGCTGTCATGGATGAGATTGACCTTGAAAATCGGCCTGTATATTTTATCTCCAGCAACACCCACTGTTTAGCCAACCTGTTAACGGGTTTTGCCCAGCGCGAAGAACACAACCTTGCTGAATATATCGAACAATTCAGCAAAGGCAATTTGATCAAGGAATATCAGGCTATACGCGACAGTGATACCCGCAAAGGTCTGGATAACCTATTGTATTATGTGCTCAAAAAGTATCTTTCTGACCACGGGCAAAAGGCGAGGGACTCCCAACTTGCTGACGAACGCACTATTGGTATCTATCGCGTCCCAAGCCGACATGGCTTTGATGTCGAGGCACAGGTATTTGATCTCAAACGGCTGCGCTTAGACTGGATGGATAGCCGGCTCAAGGACGCATTTGACGAGTCACGATTTGCCAGCAGTGACGCGCTCATCTTGAATATCGACTATCCACTGGGTTTGGCGGCTTATGAACTATTAAACCGCGTGACCGAGCGTGTTGGCAGCTTACGCGGTGTGTATATCATGGGTAAATCGGCGACTCTCAATGGTCGTGTGGGCGATGTGATGATTCCCAGCGTCATCCATGATGAACAGTCGCAGAACACCTATATGTTCCAGAACTGTTTCTCGGCGCTGGATATTGCCCCCTACTTGACTTATGGTATGGTGTTGGATAACCAGAAGGGCATCAGCGTACCGGGGACATTCTTGCAAAACCCACGCTATATGGATGTTTTCTATCAAGAAGGTTATACCGATATTGAGATGGAAGCAGGTCCGTTCCTTTCGTCGATTTACGAAGCGTTTCGGCCTAAGCTGCACCCCTATAACGAAATTGTCAATTTATACGGCGTGCCTTTTGATGTGGGCTTCTTGCATTATGCATCCGATACACCCATGAGCAAAGGGAAGAATCTGGGTAGCAGCAATCTGAGTTATGCCGGTGTTGATCCAACTTACGCGACTGCAATAGCGATTTTACGTCGTATTTTCGCGCAGGAAATACAACGGTTGCGTCAAAAAGTGGTGCAACGCACGACGATCACGGCAGAAGTTTAGCTATTTACCCCGTAAAAAGGCAGTGAGTAGTTCACCACCGAGGATGAGCAATGCCGCAAGAAAAAACGGTCGCTATTGGCGATAACATTCGACGCATTGATGCAGTTGGTAAGGTCACGGGTGAAACGCCTTACCCCGGCGATATTGATATGGCCGGACAGCTTTGGATGAAGATTCGCTTCAGCGACCGTGCCCATGCGCGGGTGCTTGCGATAGACACGCAAGCTGCTGAAGCACTTGCTGGTGTGGTACGCATTTTTACGGCGAAGGATGTGCCACACAATGAATACGGGCTGGTGACCAAAGATCAACCGGTGATGTGCGGGCCTGAGAGCCATAGTCAGGTACCGGGTGCGGACATTGTGCGCTGCTATATGGATTATGTAGCGGTGGTTGTTGCGGAGACCGAAGCGATAGCTGCCCAAGCGGTCAAACTAATTGATGTAACCTATGAGGATTTGCCAGCAGTATTCGACCCCTTAACCGCGATGCAGGACGGCGCCCCGCAAATACATGAACAAAACCCGAATAACATCCTTTGCCATTTCCGCATCCGTAAAGGTGAAATGTCGGACGGTTGGTCGCAAGCGGATGTTGTGGTAGAAGGCGAGTACAGCACGGGTTATCAGGAACATGCTTTCTTACAACCGGAGGCTGGACTCGGTTATATTGACGAGCAAGATCGTGTAACAGTAGTTGTAGCCGGACAATGGGTGCATGAAGATCAGGAACAGATCTATCACGCTCTAGGCTTGCCACAGGAACAGGTGCGGGTAGTTTACCCTGCTATCGGTGGCGCGTTTGGTGGGCGCGAAGATATGTCGGTACAAATTGTGCTGGCGCTTGCGGCTTATAATCTACGCCGACCCGTGAAAATTATCTGGAGTCGTGAGGAATCTATCCGCTATCACCACAAACGTCACCCGATTACGATTCGGGCGAAGTGGGGTGCGACCAAAGAAGGTAAGGTGGTTGCGGCAGAGGCGACACTGTTTGGCGATGCAGGGCCGTATAACTACACCAGCACAAAGGTGATGGGGAACGCAAACCTGACGTGTATCGGCCCTTATGAAATCCCCAATATTCATATTGATACCTACGGGGTGTTAACCAATAACATTCCAACAGGCGCGTTTCGCGGGTTTGGTGGGCCGCAGGGCGCGCTTGCGGCTGAAGGGCAGATGAACCGTCTGGCGCTGGCCTTAAATATAGATCCGGTAGAACTGAGGATGCGGAATGTTATTCATGATGGCAGCATTGCCAGCGTGGGTACGCCGTTTCCGAAAGGTGTTTCGATGCCGCAGGTGGTCGAAGCTTGCGCCAACCAGAGTTATTGGGCGCAGGCGGTTGACGGTTGGCAACCTAAACCGCTGCCACAACCGGCAAATCCATCACTGCGACGAGGAATTGGCTTTGCCTGCGGGTTCAAGAATGTGGGATACAGCTTTGGTTTCCCCGAGCAAAGTTGGGCGACTATTGAACTACACGGAAACTGCGAGATTGAGCAGGTTATCGTCCGTGCTTCCGGTGCGGACGTCGGGCAAGGTGCTCATACGGTATTTATGCAGATGGCGGCTGCCGCGACGGGCGTGCCGATGGAACGGGTGCGTTTAATGGGGCATGATACTGCCGAGGCCGGTTCCTCTGGCAGCGCTTCGGCATCACGCTTGACCTTTATGGCAGGCAATGCGATTAAGGGCGCTGCTGAAAAGGCGCTTGAAAGTTGGCAGCGAGAAGAACGACCTGCCATCGCCACCTATCAATATCGCCCGCCAAAAACAACACCCTATGACCCGTTGACAGGTCGCAGTGAGCCCAACTTCGCTTATGGATATGTCGCGCAGGCCGTTGAAGTGGAAGTTGATATTGAAACCGGACATATTCGCGTAGTCAATGTCGTTTCGACGAACGATGTTGGTAAAGCGGTGAACCCGCAACTGGTGCAGGCACAGATCGAAGGTTGTGTGGTGCAAGCACAGGGCTATGCGATTATGGAAAATTTGGTGTCGGTTGAGGGGAAAATTCGCAACCCATATCTTTCTACGTACCTAATTCCTACCATATTGGATGTGCCAGAGACAGTAAAATCCGTCATACTGGAATATGCTGACCCAATTGGCCCGTGGGGGGTGCGTGGGATGGCGGAAATGCCATTTTTACCCTTGGCACCAGCAATCGCAGCAGCCGTACATCATGCGACCGGCGTATGGATCGATACTATCCCAATGACACCTGACCGAGTGGTGGCAGCATTACGGCAGCAAGGTGTGGGGGTGCTGTAGGCGTTGGCATATCAGGCTGCGCAAATCATAATCCAACTGCAAAATAAGTTAGTCGTGGTGAACACCGGGATATGAAACTTCAACAAGCATTTGAGATTGTTCCCGGTGATGTGGTGGCGTTCATTGGTGCCGGTGGTAAAACCTCGACATTGATCGCGTTAGGACATGAACTTGCTCAGGCCGGCTTGCGGGTGCTGGCGACGACTACAACCCAGATTGCAGCGGATGAACTTGACCTGATGCCGTATGCGACCACGCTAGAAGCTGGGATGTCACATTTATCCCTAGCGCTGGGCGAAAATCGGTTTGTTTTCCTATACGACGAAATTAGAAATAACCAAGTCTATGGGCCCGATTCTAGAGAAATCCCCCGTTTATTAGATTCGGTGGACTCGGACGTTCTGCTGATTGAAGCAGACCAGTCGGACGGGCTGCCGCTCAAAGCGCCCTTTGAAGGCGAACCGAGCATTCCACCGGAAACAACGTTGGTGGTACCAATGGCGTCGTTGTCGGTGTTAGGGCAGCCATTGGATGATGAACACGTCTATAATGCCAGTGCTATCGACGAACGCTATGGCTTCCTACTGGGTAATCGTGTCCGTTCTCCGTGGGTCGCCCAAGTTTTGAGGGATGAAGAACTGGGTTTGCGAGGGGTACCTGCCAGCGCACGGGTAATTGCACTGCTCAACCAAACACCGCCCAAAGGGTATTTGCGCCGCCGCGCACGGTTGATTGCGCAGTTTATCATGCGTTCGCCGCGTATTCATGGTGTGGCGCTCGGTTCGGTGCGGGGCAGTGATCCTATTTCAGAAGTACAAAAGCATATCGGTGCGGTTATCCTTGCAGGTGGTATGTCGAAGCGGATGGGGCAGCCTAAGGTCCTGCTGCCGTGGGTTGGTCGGCGCACGATTATCGAGCATATCATTGAGCAGCTTAATCTGGCGCGGGTGCCACAAATCACGGTGGTAACCGGTCACCGCGCGGGTGAAGTGCGGCAAGTGGTAGCGGCTTCAGGTGTGGATGTGGCGCATAACGAACGCTATACTACGGGCGAAATGCTCTCGTCTCTCAAAGCGGGTTTACGGGCGATGCCAGCCCACGTAGGGGCGGCGCTCATGGTTTTGGGCGATCAACCGCGCATCCAGCCGAAAGTTGTGGTGCAGGTGATGATGGCATACGCCGAGGGCAAAGGCGATATTGTTGCACCCAGTTACCAGATGCGGCGTGGTCACCCCATCTTGATTGACCGGCGCTACTGGGCGGAGATTCTGGATTTGCCAGACACCGGTTCGCTGCGTGATGTGATGGATCGCCATAAGGACAAAATTGCCTATGTCACAGTTGATACCGATAGTGTATTGCGTGATGTCGATACCCCTGAAGATTACCGGCAGGAACGCAAGCTGGCTGGACTAGACCGTTAAGTAAAAATTCCTACCCTCCGTTGTATGTGCTGGGACATCCCCTAACCGATGGTTGAGAGGGTAATTACGGTGAGCCAAACTGAATCAAGCTATAAAATTTCTAAAGATACTGAAGTCGATAATGCCAATCGGAACGATGATCGCAAACGCAGAAATAGCTAGACGAAGTTGGCGCTGAGTTTCCTTATGATCCCATTTATTTTCATTAATATCGAGCTTAAGATCATTTTGTGCGTTTAGAGCCAATGGTGTTCAAGGATAAAACAGTAAATCTACTGCTTAAACCACTTTAAAAGGCGTGTTACGACGTTGCGCCTCTTCAGTAAATCCTGATTAATTTCTTGCTGAAGTTGAAGCGTTAGATATTCAAGTTCTGTGATTCGCATCCGTGCGCCATTGACGATCACCCATCCATTATCAAGGTTTTGGATGTCGCGCGGTAGGCGATTATAGAGTTTTTGATATGCTTCGGCATATTGTGCAATCACCCTATCGTGACCCACATCCATATAAAAAGTCTCCAATTAATTCAATTTAATAATAACCCAAACTGCTATCTTTCGCCTATGCCCCTTATTATTTACCTAATTTGCAAGGTGCTTTCGAGGTCGTTTTTCTGGAATAGCCGCTGTCTTGCGGGACGCGGTATAATGGCAGAGATTATTTACAACATGTGTGAAATTGGATTGGTATGACGTACAAGCAACAAGATTATGAACAAGCTGTGGCCGTAATCCGGTCACGAACCCAATTGCAACCGATAGCAGGTTTGGTACTCGGTTCCGGCTTAGGCGGATTAGCAGATACCTTACAAGATCGAGTTGTTATACCGTACACTGATATCCCTGGCTGGCCGCGCTCTACGGTTGTTGGGCACAGCGGGCAATTGGTAATCGGTTACTTGGAAGGTAAGCTGGTGCTAGCACAGCAGGGTAGAGCACATTTTTATGAAGGCTACTCGATGGATCAGGTTACTTTCCCAATTCGGATCATGCACTTTCTTGGTATAAAGAAAGTTATTTTGACGAACGCAGCCGGTGGCGTGAATAAATCGTACCGGACAGGTGACTTGATGCTTCTGAACGACCACATCAATTTTGTGGGCATGGTCGGTAATAACCCCTTGATGGGACCAAATGATGAAAATGTCGGTCCTCGTTTCTTGGGAATGGCGCATACTTATGATGCTGATATGCGGAAAGCAGCCAAACAAGTAGCAGCGTCGGAAAATATTAATCTGCACGAAGGTGTGTATGCTTGTCTTTCTGGCCCGAATTTTGAAACTCCGGCGGAAATTCGAATGCTGCGTACGATTGGTGCGGATGCCGTAGGCATGTCTACTGTTCATGAGGCATTAGTTGCTCGTCATGCTGGGATGAGCGTGCTAGCGTGTTCAGGTATTACGAATGAATGTATCGACGCGGTAGATACCGATACTGAAACAAACCATGAAGAGGTGCTCGACGCTGGTAAGATTATTGTTCCCCGGCTGACTGCTATCATAAAAGGTGTCATTCGTTCTCTATGAGCGTTGTGATTTTTTTCATTGAGCAAATTGCCGTTGGGTTGTATATCCTGATTGGCGCTGCGATGTTCTGGATGTTCCAGCGATGGCGAAACGCCGGTTACAACTTACGTTCGACCCAATTCGAATTGGAACGGGATATGTACCGTTTCCAGCGGGCAAATTCGATAACGGCATTGATCCTGCTGATTCAGGCTGGATTGGTTGTTTTTGGGATTCAGAATGTTGTTGCCCCCACAATACGAGCAGGCTCAATTGATGATGCACAGAATACGGTTGCGATTGAGCCGCTATTCCAAACACCAGTTGCTCCTGATGTAAACTTCGGTCAGTCACCTGTTGATTCGAGTGGGGTTATCATCGGTGAAGATCCGAACGCAAACCGTATTCAATTGACGGATGTTCCGACGGCCACACCCGTTGGCACTTTGCTGCCTAATCCGCCTGCTGCACAGGGATGTGATAAACCGGAAGCACAACTACAAATACCTGCCAATGGTATGCTGGTGTTCAACCCGACGAGGATTGTCGGTGTCGCATTTACCGATAATTTTTCAGCTTACCGATTTGAACTCAATGGCCCCTCGACCAAGGGTGAATTTGTTGTCTTAGGCGAATACACATCACCTGTCAATGAAATGGGCGATTTGGGACAATTTGTACCGGCGTTTTATGATCCGGGTGCGTATCAATTTCGTTTGACGGTGTTTGATATTACAAATGCACTCAAAGCGGCGTGTATGGTCAATATCACTATTAGCTTGCCTATTCCGACACCAACGCCGATTACTGCACAATGAGATAGCGACATGACTGCTCAACCGATAATTGGATTTGTTGGTGCAGGGAAAGTTGGCACGACTTTAGCGCGTCTATTGTATGCACGAGGTTATACCGTAGGCGGTATTTTCAGCCGTAATGCGAATCATGCAATGACGCTAGCTAACGTTGTTGGTACAAAAGTGGCACCATCGCTGCACGAGCTAGCTCAAGTTAGCGATTTGATTTTTTTGACGGTATCTGATGATGCAATCAACAAAGTTACCTATCAGCTAGCTAATGTAAATTTAGAGTCTAAGGCCGTTATTCATACCTCTGGTGCCTATGATGCTGATGTGATGCAGGAATTAGCTGAACGCGGTGCAATGATCGGCAGCCTGCATCCAGCATTTCCATTTGCAAATGTTGATGATGCCATGATGAGGTTGCAAGGGGCGACATTTGCATTACAAGCAGAAGCACCTTTATTGCGGGAATGGTTGACTGCAATTGTAATGGTGTTAGGTGGTCGTATCCTAACAATTGCTAAGGGACAAAAGGCGCTGTATCACAGTGCGTTAGTATTCGCGAGTAACTATGGGGTCACGCTATACGCAATCGCCCAGCGTTTATTAGTCGCTGCTGGTGCGCAACCGGAATCAGCCGTGCAAGCACTCAATGTATTGCTTGAGGGGATGGTTCAAAATGTTGTTCGACAGGGTATTCCAGATGCGTTAACAGGGCCAATAGCGCGTGGGGATGCATCTACTATTATGGCGCATATCGAGGCGTTAAGCGTGGAAGATGACGCATTACGCAATTTATATGTGCAGTTAGCCGGGGAAACACTGCCATTAGCAATGGTGCGTGGCGTGGATACAAAAGTGGTTGAAACCATTTTAAGAAGGGCGATGGATGATGCGGATAAGCATACGTGATATCCAGAAGATGAAGGCAGCAGGGGAAATTATTCCGATGCTGACCGCTTATGATGCCACCAGCGCCTACCTTGGTGAACAAGCTGGTGTGCCGATGCTGCTGGTGGGTGACTCGATGGGGATGGTCATTCAAGGACACCAGTCGACTATTCCGGTGACACTCGACCATATTATCTATCACTCTCAAATTGTGGTACGGTCAACCGAAAAGTCACTTATTGTGGGTGATATGCCGTTCATGAGTTATAAGGCGAGCATTGAGCAGGCGATGAAAAACGCCGCGCGGTTGATGCAAGATAGCGGTGTCGGGGCGGTAAAAGTCGAAGGTGGCGAATATATCGCGCCGACGATTGACCGGATGGTGCAGGCAGGTATTCCAGTGATGGCGCATATTGGCCTGATTCCGCAGAGTGTTAACCAGTTTGGCGGCTTTCGTGTACAGGGCAAGGATAAGGATACGGCTGAGCAGATCATGTGTGATGCACAAGCTGTACAAGATGCCGGGGCATTCGCAGTAGTACTCGAACTGGTACCGACCCAGTTAGCGCAGGAGATCACAACCCGCTTAAAGATACCGACGATTGGTATTGGCGCTGGCCCATATACCAGCGGACAGGTGCAAGTTTTCCATGATGTGCTGGGGCTGTTCCCGTCGTTTGGGCCACGTCACTCGAAACAGTATGCCAATGCAGGGCAAATTATGAAAGATGCGTTGGTGAATTATGTAAGTGAGGTAAAGGCAGTGCAATTCCCGACAGCCGAAAACAGCTCGTCGATGAGTGAAGAAATATTGGATGAAATTCGGCGTTTGTGGAGATAAACTGTGGACATTGTAGATCATATTGCTGCCTTGCGCGAAATCAGGGCGCGGATGCAGGGTGAAGTGG
>JAPUDW010000228.1 GCA_027492915.1 Bacteroidota bacterium
ATATGCTTAACAAGAGTACAAGAACGAGGACAATAATTACTGTGATAACGAGGGTTACCGTGGGTTTAGTTTGCATTAACGTGATAGTCCTCCATATTAATCTCAATGAAGCGCACGACTAGTCTTATTTCTTTGCGCTTTCGTGGTAATGCATCTTTGTACTGTAAAGCAAAAGGCCGCACATAACGCGCGGCCTTTCAAAAAAGACGTTAATGAATGGGTCGGTGAATTACAGATTGCCAACCAGATTCGAGAAAATGTTACCGATGGTCGGGCCAAGCAGAGCGAGGATGACGATAACCACAACGGCGACCAAAACCAGAATGAGTGCGTATTCGACCAGACCTTGACCTTCTTCACGGGGCATGTACAACATTTTGATAAATCTCCTGAACTGATAACGATATAAAAACAGTAGCATGAACTCGAATTCGTCGTCAATGAATTTACTTAACTCTTTACGTTTTTTTAGGTTCTCGTTAATTTTCCTATCGAATCGTTCTAAATTACATTACGGTTAGAAAGGTTGGTTTTCGGTTAGAAAGAATTTAGATTTGGTTATTCGAACGTAAAGATTTTGACAGTACTTCATTCCTAATTCACCCTTTTTTGGGACTTTTCGGCTACGTGGAGAGGTTGTCTTATGAATTCCGCGCCGTTATTGTAAGAACGTCAACCCCACCCTCTAACCAAAGGGTTATCGGCTATTGTTAGGAGAGATGTATATGTTGAATTTCAAACGTTTTGGGAAACCTAAACCAATTCCCATCACCCTCTTTAGCATGTTATCGATTTTGTTTCTTGTTATGCTTTCGTTTACCTATTCTGGCTCGGCATCTGCTGCTGCACCTAGCGGGGGCTTCGGTGTAGGCAGTAACCAAACGGCTGAGACTGGTATTAACCTAAATGCACTCAACGCCGTTCGCGCAGACATAAATGCCGGTGTCTATGATCGTCCTTGTCAACCGGACGAGCATGACCCGACAAAGTGGCACAGTCTCGTCAATGTACAGGCAAAATGCCACTACGATCATCAGCACAATGATGATCCCAATTATGTGAATGATATTTTTGGTGTGCCGGGGGCATGGTTTGGTAGCCCGAACTCAGAAATTTCCTACCCGTGGCAGACTTTTAAAGCTGCTACCGCCAACGAGCAAAATGCAGCTTTTATGGCAAGTCATCAGATGGAAAATGACCTGAAGCACGAAGGCTATGTATGGATGGTACGCCGCAATCAGCCATGCCCCGGTGGCAATTGCGTCACCGACTTTCGTATTCAGGTACATGCCATCATGGGTGCTGGTGACATGCCGGTGCGTTATCACTCATATAGTTTAGAGGCTCGTCTATGTATACAAGCTAGCGACCCTTCCTCCTGTGGTATCGTCCGCTATGGCGGGTGGATTGATATGGGTAAACTGGTTACCCGTCAGCCTAATGATACGAACTGCAACAACATCCCGAACGATATTCGTATTTCTTTGCCGGCAGATACGTTGTATTTCCCGCTTGATCGTGTCGAAATTCGTGACGAAGCCCGTTGCCATCCGAATATTACAAACTTGCCAGCCTACCCTCCCAACCAACCCTTGGCTGAATGGTGGGGTCATGCAGGTGGTGAAACACGCTTCCAACTACGTTCTTACGATCCTATTGGTAACGTGGATCAAGCAGACCCCGCGCGTTGGCAGTTTTTCTGTGCTCAAACCGACATGAACTGCCGCTATGATGCTTCAATATTCTCGATCTTCGTAGGCTACACGCTGCACATCCATGAGTTTATTGGCGCGAACCGCATTGATGCAAATGGCGATGGTCGTACTGATTATTCAGGCTATTTCACACGCTGGGGTGGTCAAAACCCAAGCTGCACCGGCACTGGTCTTGACTGCATTCCCTTCCAGTACAACAACGTTGTCTTAAACTTTGCCAATAACAAAGAAGCGCGTTACGCACAAACAGCCTGTAATTCAAATTGCCGCCCAATCGATTACGATATTTCGCCCCCCGGCAAGCGTTGGATTACATGGTTCTATCGTTATGCGCCTGGTGGAACGAACCCGACACCTGTTGTACCGACACCAGTCACACCTGCACCTGTCACCCCCACACCGGTTATGCCGACTGAACCTGCCTTGGTCGTGTCAGTTAATCCGCCAAATGCGAATTTGAACAGCACCATCTCGGTTGATCTTTTGTTGGCGAACGTGCAAAACGTTTATGGTATACAAACCGTCTGTAAAGTCGATCCGGCTGTATTGACTGGTGGCAGCCGTTCTGATGGTGATGTGTTTAGTGCCAGTAACAGCTTCTTCGTTGATAAAGGTTATCAAGCTGATGGTAGTTGGACTGTTGGTGCTAGCCGCCTACAACCGAACACTGCCTTTGCTGGTAATGGGATCGCCTTTAAACTCAGCTACACGGTTAAGACGCTCAGTGCCAGTACGGTAAATTGTACTGCGCTCGCAGTCGATATGAACGGTAAAGAAATTGCGCTCAAAATCGTGAACGGTAGTTTTAATGGCGCTCCCGCTGCAACTGCGCAGCCCACCATTCCACCCACTGCCGTTCCGCCGACGGTCGCGCCAACCGTGGCGATGCCTACCATCGAGAATACGATTGCGCCCACTACGGCTGCTGGTGCAACCATTTCCGGTAAGATGATCTATCAGAACTATCCAGATAATGCTGGAATTACAGTTCAGTTGGTGAACACGCAAGGCACGGTTATCACCACCGTAACCACCGGTGCTGATGGTTCATACGTCTTTAGCGCTGTTCCCTCAGGCACATTTGGCGTAACTGCCATCGGTAACCTGTACCTGCGTATCGGCAAAGTTGTTAATGTCACAACTATCGATCCTATTGACCTTGGTACCTTAACACTACCGGGTGGTGATACCGACAACAGCGGTGACATTACCGTAGCGGATGCGGGTTTAATCGGTGCGAACTTCGATGTGCCGGTGAATCCTGCGCCCACAGGGGCTGATGTTAATGGTGACGGAGTGATCAATATTCGTGACTTGGCAATTGTTGGCGGTAACTTTGGCCTGAAGGGGCCTATTGTCATCAAGTAAGTTGGTTTAGCACAGATGTGGATGGGTTCGCGGCCTATCCACATCTGTTTCATAGTTCATATTGTAGAGGAAGAAACACAGGACATGACACACACACACAAGTTTTCACATGTTGCGATCTTCATACTCATTTTCACGTTCGGTCTTGTCGCTGTTCAAGCGCAAGATAGCGCCCCTCTATTGCAGTTTGTTCCTGATAAAACACAGGCGGTTACTGGTGATACGATCACGGTTACGGCTAACGTCGTCGGTGCAGTAGGTGTGTACGGCGGCAGCTTCAAACTTGGCTATGATGCACAGGCTTTCGAAGTCGTGCAAACCGATAGTAAAGCTGTGACTCCCGGCGCCTTCTTTGCCAACGAACCCGGTTTTGCCTTACGGAATGTTGTTGATGTTCCTGTTGGAACTATCGAATATGCGATTACCCTCATGCAGCCTGCCAAGCCAGTGGATGGTGATGGTGTGCTGGGGACATTCGTTCTGCGTGCGCTAAAAGATGCACCTGTGGAACTGACATCGCTCAGTGCGAGCTTTGTCGCCCCTGAATTTAAAGAAATCGACGGTCACCTCGTCGCTCAAAAGGTCAATCAAGTGATGGCTCAAGTCGAAGGTGTTGTCGGTACTGCGCCGGTGGCTGCACCTGCCGTTAGCGAAGTTGGAATTCCGAATTCGGCAGTCGAGGTTGCGCCCGTTCAGCCGGAAATATCCAGCGACGCGGTCATTGACATGTTTAGTAACCCTGAACTCGAAATTGCTGCTGCGCAGGCAGCCGTAAACCCCGGTGTTATTGCTTCGGAAACCGTTAGTCGCACTGATAACGCTGTCTCTACCGCTGCGATTATTTTCTTGGCGGTTGGCGTAATCCTGCTGACATTAAGTGTCGGTATGTATTCACGGATGCGTATCCATTACACGTTAGTCGGCAGCGAATAAAGCCGGAAGGAGTCCACCGTGAGACGTTTTCCACCTTATATGATTATTGCCGTGTGTGGCATCTTATTCTTGTCGGCTGGTATGGTCATCATTACCGCCGACAACGATCCTGCTGCACCGCCCGTTGAGCCAGTCGATTTGCTAACACTGACGCCGACTGAACTGGTCATTATTCCAGCCGAACAGGTAGTTCAGCCTGTAGTTTTGCCGACCGATATTCCTCCTGTTGTGGCTGTCGAAGTGCCCACCCAAATGGTTGAATTACCGGCTCAAGTGGTTGAATCGCCTGCTCAGGTTATGGTGCCGACTGTCGAAGTTGCGGACGTCCAATCGACGCTTGTTGGGGCACCTGTTCAAGAGTCTGTGTCGGTTATTGTTCCCACACGCGCTGATGTAGGGGCGGTTGTTACGCATGTGCTTTTGCCGCCCAATCAGCCTCTAGGGACACTGCCTCCTCCGGCGCAAGTTCTGCCTACGGTCGAAATCCCCTTGGTGCAGCCAACTGTTGATCCTGTTGTGATCCAACCGATTGCTCAATCAGTTGTCTCTGCTGCTGCGAATACACAGGTCATGGGGCAAATTAGCGTCCCGCTGCGTGCCAACTTTGCCGGTGTTGCAGTCGTGCTCACGCTGCCTGATGGGCAAGTGATGCAAACACAAACTGACGCTGCCGGTAATTTTGCTTTTGCCAATGTTCCGCCCGGTATATATCGTGTTGATGCAGGGCTGGCAGGCTATTTATCCAGTCAGACCGCTTTTACACTCAGCGATGGTCAAGTACTCTTACTACCTTTATCGACGCTGGTCGGTGGTGACACCAACTTGGATAACCGTATCGACCTAACCGACGCTGCCCTGATCGCCGCCAATTTTGATGGGCCAAATGCTGTTTCCGGTGCCGATTTGAACCATGATGGCATTGTTGATATTCGTGACCTAACTGCTATTGGCGCTTTCTTTGGGCAGGCTGGCCCAACCGCTTGGCAGTAAATAAAAAGAGCATACCGGTGAATAATATTCCGGTATGCTCCCAATAACCTAACTAATTCCCTGTGTGTCTCCTGTGTGAATGTGTAGGGGCGGCTCCGCGAGGTCGCCTCTACCCATTCCATAGGGCAGGTGTTGATCTACCCGTTTAGAATGTTGGCTTCAGATCCAAGTCCTTTGCAATACTGTTTGCCCACGCCCCAATCGTGTACCAATCGCGGTAATCCGCATTCAGCCGGCTTTGCAGGTTCGTGCCGTCATACCGCAGTCCTAGCGCCCAACGCTCGTCCCAATTGATGTTGCTCAATTGTGTTGCGCCGCCGAAAGCATTTACCTTCCGTACTTTCAACTTTTCCAATGTTGGCGTGTGCATGTAATTCTTCATTACATGGTCGTAACCATCCGCCTCGACAATTCGGATACACGTCACAAAGAAGTAAACTGGTTTTTGCACCAATTCGGCTTCAAATTTGTCGAGAAACAGCAGCATACTTTGCAGCCATACGCCTTCGTGAATGGCTGACCCCAGCACAAACGCGTCGTACCCCGCTACCGATTCGATGCTTTCTACTGCTGCACACGTTACTTCTGCGCCAAAGGTTTCTAGCGCCTTCGCCATAAACGTCGAGATCTCACCTGTTGTACCGTGGGCGCTTGCGTAAGCCACTAGAATTTTCATCATGATCCCTCTCTTGATTGTCCTATTTATATTCTCTAGCAGATGCGGCAAATGACCTAGTGAGCAACGTCGCGGTTTTCGGTGACATCTGTTTACTTTGACAACTAGTTAACCCCACCTTAAAATCTTTATAATAGTAAACAATGTGTTAGGTTGGATATTGTACCTAATGTCAATGGGTGATCCAAGGAGGATTTCGGGAGTTCTGAAAAGTTATGACAGGGTACAGTCCCGCCATGATAGCTGAAGTTTGCTGATGGTTGTTGGCTGATCACTGATCGCTTTTTAAAAATAAGGAGACTGTTTATGAAAGAGTACGTCACGGATAATCTGAGGAACGTTGCTTTCGTAGGCCATCAGGGCGCTGGTAAGACCACACTCGTCGAAGCCCTGCTTTTCAATACCAGCGCCATTTCCCGTATGGGCAGGGTCGAAGAGAAGAACACAGTTTCGGATTGGGACGATGACGAAAAGGAACGCGGTGTCTCCCTTTCTACCTCCTTAATCCCCATTGAATTTGAAGATACCAAGATTAATATTCTCGATGCCCCCGGTATGACCGATTTTCAGGGCGAAATTAAGAATGCCATTCGCGTAGCCGACTCGGTTATCGTGGTGGTTGATGCGGTTGCCGGTGTCGAAGTCGGTACTGAACTCGCGTGGGAGTATGCCGAAGCCTACCAGCAGCCTATTATCGTCACCATCAACAAGCTCGACCGTGAAAATGCGGATTTTGAGCGCACCTTAGATAACCTCAAGCAAAGTTTCCCCGATTATAAATTTATTCCGGTGATGATCCCGATTGGCTCTCAGGCTGATTTCAAAGGCGTCATTAACCTGCTCACCATGAAAGCTTACTACGACATCGGTAAAGACCGTTCGGATATGCCTGCCGATATGCAGGCTGTTGCCGATGCTGCTCGTACCGTTTTAGTCGAAGCTGCGGCCGAAGCCGATGACGGGTACATGGAGAAATACTTCAACGAGAATACGCTCACCAACGACGAAATTCGCGATGGAATGCGTAAAGCCGCTCGTGATGCCTACCTCAAAACGGTTCCGGTTTTTGTCACCTCTGGCGCAAAAAATGTCGGCACGGTTCCGCTGATGGAAGCGCTTGTCGTCTATGTCTCACCGCCTTCGCAGCGACGTGTACAGTATCTCGACTCTGCGGGCGAGAAGCAGTTCCTCACCGCGCCCCAGTCGGATGAAGGCCCACTGGCGGCCTATGTCTTTAAGACAACCAACGACCGTTTCGTCGGTACGCTTAACTACTTCCGTATATTCTCTGGATCAATGCGCTCCGACGGGCGCTACTACAATCCGGTTCGCGATGTCGAAGAACGTTTTAACAGCCTCTTACTCATGCGCGGTAAAGAACAAATCCCTGTTACCGTTCTTCATGCTGGCGATATTGGCGTCGTCGCCAAATTGAACGATACCAAAACGGGTGATACCTTTAGCACCCGCGCCAACCCCATCCGCATCACCAAACCCGATTTTCCCGACCCGTTGTATGCGGTTGCCGTCAGTCCCAAGACGCAGGCCGATAGTGCCAAGATGGGTACCACTCTCACCAGCCTCGCGCAGTCTGACCCGACCCTGCGCTGGCGGCAAGACCCTGATGTCAAGCAAACCATCGTCGAAGGCATGGGCGAAGCGCATGTGAACCTTTCGATCAGCCGTGCTGCCAAACTTGGTGTAGGCATGGACATCAGTGTTCCCAAAGTCCCTTATAAGGAAACGATCACCAAACAGGGGGCAGACTTCCACCGTCATAAGAAGCAAAGCGGTGGTGCTGGGCAGTTTGGCGAAGTCCATCTCCGCCTCGAACCCAACCCCGGTGGTGGTTTCGTCTACGAAACTAAAATTGTCGGCGGTTCGATCTCTGCCAGTTTCATACCCTCAATCGAAAAGGGCATCCATTCTGTGCTTGATGAAGGGGTGATCGCGGGTTATCCGATTGTCGATGTTAAAGCAGTGGTGTTTGATGGCAAGGAACATCCCGTCGACTCGAAAGATATTGCTTTTCAGGTCGCGGGGCGTGAAGCCTTCAAGAAAGTGTTTGAAGCCGCCAACCCTGTTTTGATGGAACCTGTGATGGACGTTCAAATCACCGTTCCCGAAGCCATCATGGGTGATGTGATGGGTGATCTCAACACCCGCCGTGGACGTGTACAGGGGATGGATACCGAAGGCCACAAAGGTATTATCACCGCGCAGGTTCCTTACAGCGAAATGATGCGCTATGGTAACGTACTGCGTTCCATATCGGCAGCGCGTGGGGTCTTTACAATGAAATTCAGCCACTACGAGCAGGTTCCCTCGCAGGTGGCACAACCAATTATTAGCGCTCACAAAGCGGCTCATGCGGGTGTTGCCGCTGTCTAATACTGCGACAATCTAATGATTGCACCTTGTTTTACTCCCCTCTCCAAAACATTGGAGAGGGGCAGGGGGTGAGGTATTGTTATTCTTCATCCAATATTTCGGCAGCACGTTTGTAATCTTCCTCGTTGACCAATATATCAACGCCGCTGTGCATACCCACCGTAAAACCGTGAATTTGCCCGAATGAATCCGGTTTAATGAAGTGGGCAATCCCCGCGCTTTTCAACCGTCCCGCCACAATGTAGGCTTCCGGTAAATTGTTCGCAGTATACGCTGTAACCCATTCAATATGTGTTTGATGATCCATATACCACCGACTTTCTATATGGGTAGCCAATATTGCGTCTTTGAATTAAGCCCGTTTGCGCTTCTCTTTGAGCATATAATCGTCTAATGTGACCATCTCATCCTCGCTTAGTCGCGCGTCTCGTTCGTAATCTTCAGCTTCGGTATCATCGGTGTCACTCAATAGAACTTCGAGCTGCCATCGCATACGCCATTCGTGCCATGTGCGTACCCATGTATTGATCGCAACCAGCAGGATAAAGGGGACAACCAATGCAAGTGATGTGTGCCATGCGAACGATGTAGTGGCTTGACCTAAGAGTGTCCACGGAATCCAGATCAACGCATTGAGGGTTACGACAATCAGTAAAATAGAGATAAGGCTGTAACGTTTGCTGATATTCTCGCTCAACAGCCTGTGCAGCCGAAATAATGCTTTCGGGTGTTGGCTCAAATACAAATCGTCCGTTTGCACAACCTGCCGCATTTCGCTTTCGATAATAGTTTCGCGCTGGCCGCTCCGTGCGCCGGAATGCCAGTAAGACCATACGCCATGCGCCAGCAAAATACCGCTCCACAAACTGATCCAGTGTCCTATCGTTGGGTTAATAAAATAGCCGCGCTGCGGGTCATAAATTGGCGACCATGCCGCGCTTCCAATCATGCCTGTCCCAACCGCGAAAATAATGATGTGCAAGAGAATGTGCCGACCAGAGGTTAGTCGTTTTTCAATGCGTCGCCGGAGTTCAAAATAATCGAGGAACGTCAAATAACCGTTCGCCATTGAGATAATCCTAATTGTTATTTCTTTATTATACGCATTCATGCCCCGCAGCGTTGCACGGTAAATAAAAAACGCTCCAAATAACTTGGAGCGTTTCTTGAAATATCTGCTAAAGACTTACGCTTGGTTTTTCATAGCCTCTCTCCCTTGATTTTCGGGGAAGAGGGTTGGGGTGAGGGGTTACGCCGGCCCCGCAATAATCCCTTGCTGCGGTGGTGGGGCGATAGACGGATCAATGACTTCTGGAGCAGCGGGTGTACCTGCGATTTCATAGACACGTTTACCGTCTACGATTTCATTCTCCAATAGTTCTTTCGCCAGTTCATCCAGCTTATCTTTGTTGTTGCGGATTAATTCAAGCGTGTGCTCGTATGCCGCGTCAACAATATGCCGTACCTCCGCGTCAATACGTCCGGCTGTTGCCTCGCTGTAGTTCCGCCCCTGTGCCAACGAGTAGCCAAGGAACGGCTGACGCTCATTATCGCCGAAGTTCAACGGCCCGATATTTTCGCTCATGCCGAACTCCGCCACCATCCGGTGCGCGATGTCCGTCACCCGCCGCAGGTCGCTGGACGCGCCAGTGGTAATTTCGCCAATCGCCACTTGTTCCGCCGCCCGTCCACCCAGCAGCATGTAAATTTGGGCAATCAAGAACTCTTTCGAGTAGTTGCGTCGGTCGTCATCCGGCAGCGAAGCCGTCACACCCAGCGCTTGCCCACGCGGCACAATCGTGACCTTGAATACGGGATTAGCATGAGGCGTGAGTGCCCCCACTAGCGCGTGTCCGCCTTCATGGTAAGCCACTACTCGCCGTTCTTGTTCGTTCGAAAGGGGCGGACTTTCCGTCCCTAGTACAATTCGGTCGAACGCATTCAAGAAGTCGCGCTGGCTAATGCGCTTAACGTTGCGCCGTGCTGCCGTCAGCGCCGCTTCGTTTGCAAGGTTGGAAAGGTCAGCGCCGGAGAAACCAATCGTCGCCTTTGCCATATCATTCAAGTTCACATCACTGTCCAAAGGCTTACCCTTGGTGTGAATTTTCAGGATGTTTTCACGCCCGGTACGATCAGGCAGTCCAACCGTCACTTGCCGGTCAAAACGCCCCGGTCGCAGCAGCGCAGGGTCAAGCACGTCCGGTCGGTTGGTCGCTGCCATCACAATCACACTCTCGGATTGATCGAAGCCATCCATCTCCGAAAGCATCTGGTTCAACGTTTGCTCACGTTCATCGTTGCCGCCGCCCATGCCCGTACCACGCTGGCGACCAACTGCGTCAATTTCGTCAACGAATACAATACTCGGCGCGGCATCCTTCGCCCGCTTAAACAGGTCACGCACACGGCTTGCACCGACACCGACGAACATTTCCACGAACTCGGAAGCCGATATGCTGAAGAATGCGACACTCGCCTCACCCGCAACCGCCCGCGCCATCAGTGTCTTACCGGTACCGGGCGGGCCGACTAGCAGCACACCGCGCGGGATGCGTGCGCCCAGCGCGATATATTTATCGGGTTCTTTCAAGAAATCGACAATTTCGACCAGTTCCGCTTTTGCCGCGTCTTGCCCCGCCACATCCCCGAACGTCACTTGTGGGCGTTCAACTGTGTATTCGCGTGCCTGCGTGCGCCCGAAGCCGAATACATTTCCCATCTGCCCCTGCGCCCGTCGTGCTGACCAGAAGAAGAAGCCGAGGATCAAAATGAACGGCGCGAATTGCAGCAGTATATAAAGTAGTGGCGATGAGTCGCTGCTTTGCGATGTAACCGTCACACCCTTTTCATTCAGTAGGGTGGTTAGGCTGGGGTCATCAATCGGCAGCAGCATCGTCACAAAACGGTTTGACTGCTGCTGGGTGACACCTTGGTCTGCCAGAAGTGGTGATCCGTCCGGTGGATACTCCACACTGCTGTTAAAGTCGCCGCGCGCTTGCGTCCCTTGAAAAACGACCGTTTCTACGTTGCCGTCTTCAATTTGCTGCCGGAAGAATGAATAGGGTACCGTAATAGGCTGCTCGCCCGTTGCCGTACTCACCATGTCTTGCACGCGGGTAAATGCCCATATAATCAGTACGATCCACACGACAGGCCAAACCCATCTTGGGATTTTGAACTGGGGGCCGGGTGGCTGGTTGTTAGGTTGCTTGTCCTGTCCCGGAGGTTGCACGGTTTATTACCTCAGTTTCGTTAAAAAGTCTTACAAGGATAGCTATCGCGTGTTAGAACTACATGAGCGCATTGTCATTTTGGTATTACAATCGCTGTAATCCCCCTAATTATGGGGGGAAATCCCTATTTGCGCTTTGGTTCACCCTGTTATAAGCTGAAAGTGATGTAGCACTTGCTGCTGGGAGAAAGATAGATTATGCCACGCGACACCAAGAAGAACCAACTGGAAGACGATTTAACCATAGCCTCGCGTGTATCGCTGCCTGATCTTCCTGTCGATGATAGTGATCATCCCCCCACCATCAGTCGCTCGACCCTCAACGCCCCATGGCTTTTACAGCAGCATTTTAGCGGCAAAATTGATCTTCAGGCGGAATTGGGCAACCGTTATCCAACCCTTCCCTTAATGACGTTGGTTAAGCCTCAGCCGCCCAAAGGTGCGCATATGCCGTCGCTTGCCACCCTCTCCGCCCCCGATGGAACCGCTACCGTCACGGTAGAAGCTTTACCCAACACCTATCAATTTCAACTCGCCTATACTTTAGGCTCCATGTTATCGTTTCGCTTCCGTTTACATGATCTTACTGCCGTAGATTGCGCCCATTGGTTGCAGCTTATCCACCGCGAACAGGATGGTGTTGCCTTCCTCTGGGGGCAGTCTCGCTGGGAAAAAGATTATCTCATTTGCACCATCCGCCGCCAATTCGCCAGCCTGTATGCCTTCTCGCCGCATGGCTTTGAAGCTGGTATCCGTATGACGCATGAAGTCAAACGTGAACTCCACGATTGGCTGGCCTCCATCTGGAATCCCGATACCGCCTCGACGGGTACGACACCCAACCTGTTAACTTGGTAATATGGCTGATACTAAAGCTCCGTTAAAGCGAGGTCGTAGTTACTGGCAGCGCCTACTATTTCTATTTCTTGCTCTGCTGTCTTCAGTT
>JAPUDW010000229.1 GCA_027492915.1 Bacteroidota bacterium
ACCCCTTCAATCGCTTTCGGAATACTAGCAAGCAAGCCGATGGTGTATGGGTGGATGGGGTTCGCAAAGATGTCGCGCACGTCTGCGCTTGCCATCACCTCACCGCCGTATAGTACGGTCACCCGGTCACACATCTGCGCGATTACGCCCAAATTGTGCGACACGTACAGCGCCGCCGCTTGATTGTCATGAATAAGGTCACGGAACAGGTCAAGGATGGTTGCCTCAGTGGTGACATCCAACGCGGTCGTTGGCTCGTCTAGCACGAGCAGACGGGGGCGGGTACTCAGCGCCATCGCAATCGTAACGCGCTGCTGCATCCCGCCGCTAAGTTGGTGAGGGTATTTCTTGGCGACCGCTTCGGGGTCGGCGATGCGTACTTTTTCCAACATCTCCACGGCTTTGCGCCACGCCTGCTTATAGCTGATGTTGTCATGTAGGACACTAATTTCCGCGATTTGGTCGCCGACTGTGTACGATGGATTGAGGGCTGCCAGCGGGTCTTGGGGCACGAGGCTGATGTCACGTCCCCAGATGCGGCGCATATCACTGCCGTTTTTGTGGAGCAAACTTTGCCCGTCAAGCAGAATATCGCCAGAAGCCACTCGCGCGTTTTTCGCCATATAGCGCATGAGTGCCAATGCCAAAGTTGATTTACCGCTGCCGCTTTCACCAACGAGTCCGTGAATTTCTAGCGCGTTGATTTGTAACGAGACATCCCGAATCACCGTCACCCATTGTTTTCCAAGTCGATATTCAATGGTGAGATGTTGGGCTTCAATTACAGTTGAATTTGTCATCGTTTTGTTAATTCCATTGAGGAAAAGTAAATTAGGGAAAAATTAATTCTTTTTACTTGACTCTAATTACGGACTTAGATTAATGTTATTTGTAGGGAATTGACATAATAACTTTATCATCTGTCATCCCATATCATAATTCTAGGAGAACTCATAATGTTGTACATGCCTCGTGAAGAAGGTCAAGGTCTGGTCGAATACGCTCTGATTCTGGTTTTGGTTGCCGTTGTTGTTATCGTCATCCTTGCCCTGCTTGGCCCGACGATTGGTAACATTTTCTCGAACTTGGTCGGCAACCTTTAATTTCGACCGACACTACCGTGGGGTACCGACCATGTTATATATGCCCCGTGAAGAGGGTCAGGGTCTGGTCGAATATGCGTTGATATTGGTTATGGTGGCGATTGTTGTATTGGTCGCCCTTGCCATCGTGGGGCCGAACGTCGGCAACATGTTTTCCAACGTCATTAGCAACCTTTAATAGGCAATGGTCTTCTATAGAAAGAGCGATCTTCAACGGTCGCTCTTTTCTTTTCCCTAAATACCTTCATAGCGGAAGATCCGCCGCAAACCGTCGGCGAGTAAGTTCACCCCAATCACTAGTGCTGCGATTGCACCCGCCGGAAACCATAATGCCCACGGTGTACGGTCATAACTTTCGCGTGCCTCGTTGACCATTCGGCCCCAGTCGGGGGAGGGTGGCTGTACGCCTAAGCCTAAAAAGCCCAACGACGCCGTCAAAAATATAGCGTATGAAAACCGCAGCGCTGCTTCAACGGTTAAAGCAGGGAGCACACCCGGTAAAATTTCGCGAAACAAAATATACCAGTTGGCCTCGCCGCGCAACCGTGCCGCCTCGATAAATCCGCTGCTGCGAATGTTCAAGGTTGCGCTGCGAATCACCCTTGCCACAATCGGCACGTAAAGTAAGACGATTACGATCACGATACCAATCGGGGACGGACCCAGGACGCCGAGCATAACCAGTGCCAGCAGCAGGGCAGGAATTGAAAGTAAACTATCGAGCAGTCGAGAAATAACTTCATCAATCCAGCCGCCAAAGTATGCGGTGCCCATACCGATAATCGCGCCAATGGTTACCGCGATACTGGTCGCGACGCCGGGGATGATAATCACTTCGCGTGCGCCCCACAACACACGACTATATACGTCACGACCTAATTTGTCGGTGCCAAAGAAATAGTCAGTGGATGGTGCTTGTCGTGCTGCCCCTTTGATGATGGCATCGAATTTATAGGGTGCAAGCAACGGGCCGAACAAGGCCATTAGAATGAACAGCGCCACGACGATCATCCCCAGCAGCGACAAAGGTCGTGCGGCTAACTGGCGAATAACACCGAAAACTGGCGCTGCGATACGCTTGAACCGCGAAGGAGTTGTCGATGCGTTTTCGGAGGTCATACTCGTCATAGTTATCGTTGTTCGTTGGATAATAAATAGAATCCCCTCTCGACAAGCGGGAGGGGATTTTTTGAGGCTGAAATTAGCTTACTGAAACGCTGCGCAAATCTGTCAAGCCGGGGAAGGGCGCAACAGTGATGCCGGTCACATTTTCACGGGTCGCCGAGAAAATCGGGGCAAACCAAGGGATGATGATCGGGCCGCTTTCGTTAAAAATTGCTGAGATCTGGTTATAGATCGCTGCACGCGCTGTGGGGTCAGCCGTAACGCTTGCCTCTTGAATTAGCGCGTCCAATGCGGGCTCTGACCAGTGGGTTTCGTTGTAGATGCCGTTAGTCGTGTAGGCTTCAGCAAAGTAACCCTGCGGCACAGGACGGTCGCCCCAGCCGGTGATGCCGAGGTCAGCACTCAACCAGTTGTCGGGGTTGCTGTCATCATAGTAGAAACCTTCTTCGTTCACCTGAATTTCAGCGTTGATGCCGGCCAGCGCCCACTGCTGCTGCAACACAGTCGCGAGGGTGTCGTAGCCGAGGACGTTAATCGTCTGAAGGGTAATATTCAATCCATCAGGATAACCAGCTTCTGCCAGCAGTGCCTTTGCCTTTTCAGGATCATATTCTTGCACTTGAATATTGGCATCGAAGAATGTGGCGTAACCCGGCCCAATCGGGTCATTGTTACCCACGGTGCCGCGACCTTCGAGCACCAGATCATTCAGCTCGGCGCGGTCGGTGGCATACTTAAAAGCTTGTCGTACTTTCACATCTTGGCCGGGGCCTTGGTCGGTACGTATGCGGATGACCGGATGTTGGTTGGTTGTGGTCTGAATAAGGCTAATGCCACTTTCAGTTTCCAACCCGCTCACTTGGTCAGGGCTGATCTTGAAGATGAAGTCGACCTCGCCACTCTTGAGCGCATTGACCTGTGTTACCGGATCATTGATGAACTGGAATTGTACACTGTCCAGCAGCGGTTGGCCTTCTTTCCAATAGGTCGCATTCTTGGTCAGCGTCGCGCTTTCACCGTCTTTGTATTCGGTCAGCGTGAACGGCCCCGTACCGTTGAAGTTCACATAGGGGTTATCGCCGCTTGCTAACTCGTTCGGGGTTTCTGCGCCATCCTTGACGATCAACGCCAGTTGGTTCGCAACACCATAGAGGAAATCCGCATTCGGTGCAGGTAACGTGAAAACTACCGTTGTTGCATCCGGTGCGCTAACTTCGAACGTGCCCAAAAGGTTAACGGCTGGTGATTCAATCGTTACCAGTCGGTTGAAGGTGTAAACCACATCTGCGGAACTAAAATCAGAACCATCGTGGAACTTAACACCTTCTTCGAGCGTGAAGGTATAAGTCAATCCATCTTCGCTAATCGTCCATGACTTCGCGAGGTTGGGTGCAATGCTGCGGTCGGGCAGCACTTCCACTAGATAATCATAAATGCTACGGTTGAAGAGAATCTCAGGGTCGTTTGAACCCAAAGCTGGATCGAGCACCGTGGGTGCTACGGTTCCGATGCGTAAGGTTCCCCCTTGCGCATGGACGCTGAATACGCTGCCTGTAATCAGCAGTAAAATTGCGAATAGGGCAACGAGCCGCCCTGCGCGAAACTTAACGCTCTGCATTATTGCCTCCCAATACATTGGAGTTGGAAATAAACTGTACTACGCTAGATTAGACTACACTGCTGCGGAGATGTTACATTGACAGTCAGGATTGGAGAATTTCCCGACCCCTATCAGTGGTTATTGGTGATAGAACCTAAGTAAGACTTCCCCAAAAGCATCTTATCGCAGAACGAACGTTCGTGACAAGTGGATAATCACTTTTGTAATCATTTTCCAATGTGGCGGTTACCGTATAACGTGACATGTCTGATTTAGTTTTCCCGTACCCAGTTTGGGGAACGCTTCTCGACAAATGCTTTCATGCCTTCTTGCCCGTCGGAGCTACGGCGCATTTCGGTGAGCAAATTTGTCCGGTAATCAACTGTCGTGACGGTCGGTTTTCCTTTGACGGCGAAGATGAGTTCCTTACAGGCCACCAATGCTTGTGGGCTGCACAGCTTTATCTCATCAATAATGATTTGTACCCGTGACTCTAATGTTTCTGGCACAACTGCTTCATGTACAACCCCGTAATCGACAGCAGCTAATCCGTCGAATCGGCGGCCTGTGAGCATGAGTTCACGAGCGCGAGTTAAGCCGATGCGGTCGATAACATAGGGTGAGATCAGCGCGGGGACGATGCCAAGTCTGACTTCGGGCAAGCCCATTTTGGCTTCTGTACTCGCAATCGCAATATCAGCGACACAAACAATGCCAAAGCCGCCTCCCATCGCAGCGCCTTCTACTTTTGCCAGCACAACCTGAGGTGCTTTATTGATGGTGGTTAGCATTCGGTCAAGTACAGCCGAAAAGTTGTCAGTAGCACCTTGGGCAAGTTGGCTCATTTCCTTGAGGTCGCCACCCGCGCAAAATGTTCCGTTTGTGCCACTGAGTACCACCACACTAACATCATGTTGGCTTTTCAAGCCTTCAAAACAGGCAATCAAATCCAGCACCATCTGATTATTCATGGCGTTCTTTGCGGTAGGGCGGTTTAACTTTACATTGGCAACCGCCCCGTCAACGTCAACTAGCAGTGTTTCAAAAGAGATCATGCTATGGCTCTTGCGAATAGCGAATAAGCGCTACACAGCGGCTGGGGTCGGTTTATGCGAACCCAGTTTCGCTAGGTAATCGAGAATAATAATTTGGGCTTCATCCAAATCAATGGTCATCATGACATTAACCGAGGCCAGCGTCGGATACTGGAAAGCGGATTCCAGTTTTTCACGCGAGTGGTTGTTCCATAATTCACCATCTTTGGGGGATTCCCATGTGTCTTCAGCATATGGGATTTTGATTGTTACCGCTACACGGTTAGTTTGCAGCATATTCTCAATCGAGAAATCAGTGCTGCTGGTGTATATAAGCTTGCCCGGAACGCGCGGTTGGTTTGCACTTGCGGTCGACCGGACGAGGTATCCCAGTGACTCGTTTTCAATGATCCCAATCGGATAATCCAATTCTGTAAAGAGCAACTTGCGTTCCTCTTGAGAGAGTTGGCTTTCCTCGCGGGTATATGCCCCTACGTATTCCGTCAACAAAATCCGCTTGGTTTCATCTAACCAGCGCACATGTATTGGCATAATATCACCTCGTCTTAATAAATTGACTGTTAGCAGTTCAGCTCTTGATTTATCTCCCTATAAGTTGTATTGCAACAACTATCATAACCTTATTATGCCCATAAATGAGCAATGTGGCAAAATCCAAGAAGCCTAACTTTATAGGCCATAGACATCATGTCAACCGCATCAATTACTTAATCAATCCACATTTGTCTTAAAGTTTGTTATTCTAACTTGACGCGTGGATATTTTGTTCTATAATTGCTGTTGGATTTATATCCCTAAAATAATTGGTTTGGCAATAATGGCGGCGGCACAACCTTCATTTAAAATTGCCAATAAATCTTCGAATTGACTGAGAAAAGCCACAATCATTTGGGGAAACCCGCAAATTACAGTTGAAATAATGTGTTTTTGCAACCACTTTTAGCAATTTTGCCAAGAGATTCGTTGCAAAAACTATTGGTCTGATGTCGCAATCGGCAGAATTAGATAGAAAGTTGTACCTTCGCCTAGCTTACTTTCCACCGTGATTTGCCCGCCATGTGCTTCCACAAGGCTCTTAACAATCGCCAACCCTAAACCTGTACCCTCGATGTTATCCGTTTCCGGTCGGCGTACGCGGTAGAAGCGTTCAAACACATGAATTTGGTCTTCTGGACTGATGCCCATACCGTTGTCTTGGATCGCAATTTTGAGTGAAGTGCCTTTAATTTCAGACGAGATCTTGACCCAGCCTTCATTTGAAGTGTACTTAACACCATTTCCAATGAGGTTGATTAATATTTGGCGCATACGCGAACGGTCACCACTTATAAGGGGCAGTTTGTCGGTGATTGTATTGATGACCGCAATCGCCTTGTTTTGTGCCGCAGGTTTCACCTGTTCTATGCAATCTTGGATAATTTGCTCGACTTGAATATTGTGGATGTCGAGCTTAATCCCAGATTCGATTTTCGCCAGATCGAGCAGATCATCAATCAACTGGCGCATGTTTTGCATAGCCTTACGGATCATCTGGACGGCGTTCAAACCCTGTTGGCTTACGCTTTGTTGCATGATCATCAGTTCAATGTAACCGTTCATGACACTTAATGGCTGTTTTAGGTCGTGGGAAACGGTCGCGATCAGTTCACCCTTGAGTCTATCCATCTCTTTGAAGGGTGTAATATCGTGCATCACGATGATCCAACCGATTTCCTCAAACCGTCGTAAGTTGGCATGGAAAATACGCTCGTTGGGCATAATGACTTCGTCGTTGATGGTTTCTCCATCTTCCTTTGCTTTTTGGAAGGTCGACCACAGGGCGCTATGCTCAAATACCTCACTGGCGAGGCGCTTGGTGTAATCCTGATTGGTGAAAAGCTGCATGGCGTTCAGCGCGGCTTGGTTGATGAGCATAATACGCTCGTCCATACCGATGACCATGATCATATCAGCCGTGTTGTTCAAGATGTGTGAAAGTTTTTCACGTTCGCGAATAGCTTCTTCATACAAACGGGCGTTATCAATTGCTACACCCGCGCGCGTCGCCAGTTTTTGTACAAAGTCTTGGTGTGCGTCCGTAAAACCGTTTAGTTTTTTGCTATCTAGGGTGATGACCGCCACAACGCGGTCTTCGCGCATGACCGGAACCGCCATTTGTGAGCGCGTATTGGTGGCAAGTCGCACAAAGTCAGGGTCGATGCTCACGTCAGGGACGACTTCTGCATAACCAGAGTTTGCTACCCTTGCTGTTATGCCAGAGCCATATTCTTGCCGGATGATCTCCATTTGCTCTTGAGCGATGTCGTAGCCATATTCGTAGAGGAAGTGAAGACGGTTCGCTTCTTGATCGTAAAGCGCCAATGATGTCGATTGAGCATTGGTAAAACGCAGCGCCCAATCGAGTGTCATTTCGAATACATGATTGATGTTAATTGTATCGCTAAGTTCGCGGTCAATTTGTCGCAAGATGTACATCTCGCGCATACTATCCGCCAGTTCCCGCACAGTTTTATGGTGCAGACGCGCATTTTGGAGAGCGGTTGCCGCGCTTGTACTCAGAAGGTTGATCCACCGTTCCTGATCATCAGTAAGTGGTCGCCCGCTCGGTTGATTGTCAACGATTAGCGCACCAATCAGTAGGCCATCAACCTGTAATGGGGCACTGAGATACTGATTGGTATCAAGGTATGTCGCCAGCCATTGGAACGATGAGTGGGAGGCGGCTTCATTCACCTGCCATTTTACATTCTCGTTATTCAACCAGCGTTCAATAATCGAGCCTGTTTCCGGCTGAAAGGTTCCGACTCGCAGCCCTTCAAGCATACTTTGTGCTTCGGGTGGGAGTTTGAAGTTGCTACCGCCGTATTGAAGAACCGTTTCTTGGTCGTCTTGAACCATGACCAAAACACGGTCACAGTGCACCGTATCATGAATAGTGACGATAAATTCGTCAAGAAACTCATCAAATTCTAGAGATGTACCAAGCATGAGCGCCATCTTGTTGATTGCCGTCAATTCGGCTATCTGCATTTGAAGGGCTTCATTCTCTTGGCGTATCTCTTCAACTGTTCGGGTTTCGATAGCAACCATTGCTTTTCTCTTTAAGTGTTTCGTTTTTGAACTTATGAAGACTACTAGAATTTATTATACTCTTGTTCTTCTGTCATAAAGTGCCCAAAACGTTAATTCGGCATCCAATTTCCTGTGCTACCATGAATTAAGTAGTCGAAGACGCACGGTTTGCCCCACCTGTTGGATGGGACTATAATCGCACCATAATAAAGTGTGCAAATCGGCTCTTCGGAGGGACAAATGGATTTCAAGAACGCTTCAGCTCGCTTCAAATCGAAACAGGCTAATTCCCAGAGTGGGGAAGGCGCTCAACCTCGCCAGCACGATTTTGCCGAGTCCTACCGAATTCGGGCGCGAATGATCGGTGTGCTAATCCATGATGCCCGGCTGAATGCAGAACGCAGTATCGAAGAGTGTGCCGATTTGCTGAAGGTAACACCTGACGAAATGCGTGAGTGGGAATTTGGCGATTCAACGCCAAGTTTGCCGCAGATCGAACTGCTTGCCTACTACCTCGGTGTTCCTGTGAGCCATTTCTGGGGAACGGATACACTAGAGGCTAAGTATGGTCGCCATGCCGATATTCAAACCGAGTACGTTGCGCTGCGTAACCGGATGATCGGTGCGATGATGCGCCAAGCGCGGGATGACCAAAATTTGAGCCTCGAAGAAATAAGTGAGTCAAGCGCTATCCCTGCGGATTTGCTCGCCCAATATGAAATGGGCGAACTGCCAGTACCGATGCATGAACTGAGTGTACTTTCGAGCATTTTGAAGAAGAACACCAGTTATTTTCTGGAAACGACCGGATACATTGGCGAGTGGTTGCAAATGCGTGAAGAATGGAAGCACTTTTTGGAACTGCCTGATGAAAAACGCCAGTTTGCCGCCAACCCGCGCAATATTGGTTTCATCGAAATCGCGATTATGTTCAGCAAAATGCCAGTGGAAGATTTAAGGCAGGTTGGAGCCAGCATTCTCGATATAACCCGATAGACAATGAGGTGACATATGCCAACAGCACAGGAATTGCAAGATCAAGGCGTTAAACTGTTTCAACAAAAAGATTATGAAGCTGCTTCAAAGATTTTTCATCAGGCGAGCGATGCCTATGAAGCAGAAGATAAACGCGATATGGTTGCTGAAATGCAAACTAATATCGGTCTTGTCCATCGTGTGCTGGGCGAACACCAACAAGCATTGGATATGATGCAGAATGCGTTAGTGATTTTCCAAGAACTTCAGGACAATATGCGGGTTGCCAAGGTGCTGGGGAACTTGGGCGGTGTATATGTAGCGTTGGGTGATAAAGAACAAGCCTATAATTGCTACCGTCAAGCCGCTGACATTTTTGAAGAAATGGGCGAAAAGAAGCTTTATGGCGAGACTTTAATCGCGATGGGCGATTTGCAAGTGCGTGATGGTAAGCTCATGGTCGGCGCCTCCACCTACGAGGCCGGACTGGAACAGCTTGAACAACTTAACACTAGCCAAAAGGTGATTAAGGGGCTTTTGGGCGTACGCAATAAACTGATGGGTGGGAACTGATTCGCTTCAACGTTTCTATCCTATTTGAAATCAGCTAAACTCAAAGCGGTGGTCGAGAAAGACTACCGCTTTTGTTTTGTATACCTGCCGATGGTTATGATCTTAGACATAGGTTGATGTATGCTGGCTGCGGCTTCAAATACTCCTCGTTATAACAAGTTGATTCTCCTTCCATTAGCTGGAATTTTGATCGGTGTATATGCTTTTACCTATAGTGGACGGATTGAGAGTGGGGATACACAGTCACTCTTTAATGCGACTGCCAGTATGGTTGATTATGGTGACCTGCTGCTCGATAAAAGTGCGGCTGATACGCCGCCAAATGGGGACACTCCGCCGTCTTCTTATCCGCTAGCATCGGTGGAAGTCGAACCTTTGCAGCTCATTTTGAGTGCCCCTTTATATTGGTTAGCCTCACAAATTCCCGGTATTGGCCTTGTTCACTCGGTCTGGTTTTTTAATATTCTGGTGGGTACAGCTACAGCGCTCGTTTTCTGCGTGTATACTATTGCACTTGGCTATCGTCCAGTTGTTGGTGTTGTCGCTTCGCTCGCACTTGGGTTGGGAACGCTCTTTTGGCCTTACAGCCGAACATTTTTCCGCGAACCATTAGCAGGCTTGTTCATATTGCTTACTGCCCTAAGTGCGGAGCAGTGGCGCCTGTCGCGTTATCGCTCCATTCAATTTTTTGTGCTTACTATTGGGACGCTTGTTGGAGCATTTCTAGCTAAAGAAGCGGTTGTTTTCGCACTGCCAGCTTTTGTTATTATTTTGACTCCATCAATTCCTATATCTAAGTCTCTAATACGATTAGCACTCATATTGTTCTTAGTTGTGATTGCGGTATTTCTACTGTCGACTATCGCCGCCAATCTCATCAGCTTTTCACCCATCTATGAATTTACAGCCTCTATTTTAAAGCGCACACCCCAACAGATTGCGACCATGCACCGTGCATTACACAGCTATTTGCTAAGTGTGGGCGGGAGTGTGTGGGGAACGTCGCCTGTTTTGTTATTGGCGGTGCCGGGAATTGTGATGCTTTATCGCTCTCAGCGTTATCAATATGCTCTGGCGTTAATTGCGTTGTGTTTTGCATTTGTGCTGGGCTATGCGTTTTTACGCGGCGACCATTGGTTTGGCGGCTTGTCATGGCCGCCACGATTTTTAATACCGGCTGTACCCGCATTAATGTTGGGTACTCTGCCTGTTTGGGATAAGGTGTTACGGACACCTATTCGTCGTTGGTGGTTTATTGGTGTTGCAGTGATTTGTTTATACGGTCTGTGGGTGCAGTTTAGCGCCGTGTCGTATACATGGGGAACTTATCTTAATTTGCTGCCTCCTGAAGCAAATCATTTGCTTGAATGGGGCGGGGGTCTCAATGAAGTGCGCTATTTACGTTGGGCGCTGCTGCCAACACTTTGGGGCGGTGAACCGTTTGATTTCGCGTGGGTGAGAGTTGGCGTATCGATGTGGCCGATTGTATGTGTGAGCATTGTTG
This sequence comes from Bacteroidota bacterium, assembly GCA_027492915.1. Classification (GTDB taxonomy): domain Bacteria; phylum Chloroflexota; class Anaerolineae; order Aggregatilineales; family Phototrophicaceae; genus CFX2. The sequence continues at coordinate 11,008 of JAPUDW010000229.1, forward strand.
TGCTAAGTGGAGTGTGGCTATTTAGACTGGTCAGACGACAGGGAGATTCGGTACGCTCAAACTTATTCCAAGTCGGTCAATTTATAGCATATATAGCTGTTTTGGTAGGCATAATTGGACTTGGATTACTATCCATCAACTCTGACATTGATTATGCGGGATCAAATGCTGCTCTGCGTTCTATTTTACCTGTATTAGCTGAAAACACCTCTAAAAATGATGTGCTGCTGCTATCCAACAATGAATACGAGACATTCTTCCTGAATCACGGCAAGCTGCCACTGCCACGGGTGATTTCACTGCCGGATGCTCCCGGTGAACGGCCTAATGAAGGGCAGGAGCCTCTTGTTCATTCAACCAACCCCGATGCGTTGTTAGTGAAAAGCTCTGTGCCGCTCATTCACAGCCTTGCAAAGTACCGCTCAACGTTGTGGGTACTTTCGGATTTTGGGATATGGCAGCCGTGGGCAGTTCGTCCAGTCGAACGATTTATGGTGAGTCATTATTATCCGATTCGCGAGTTGACATCTGATCCGATCGATACTCGTATTCGGCTCATTGAATACAGTACTGTTCCTGCTCCCGATTCCTTTGCCTTTCGAGGGCCAGATCAATTAACAGAATTGCAGTTTGGAGACTCGATCCAATTGTCGGGTTTTACGCTGCCATCAGGGAATACGTATCGCGCAGGTGATGTGTTACCAATATCGCTTTATTGGCGTAGTGATGATGTGCTTGAACGCGATTATACGGTTGCCTACTTTGTGGCAGATTTGACGGGCACAGTGGTGGCACAAGGCGAAGACTCGCAACCGGCATGGGGGTTTGCGCCAACATCAGGATGGCATGTGGGTGTGCCGCAGTGGGATAACCGCGCACTGCGATTACCCGCGGCTCTCCCATCCGGTGACTATCAAATTTGGCTGCGTGTTTACCAATCGGATGACAATAGCATCCGGCTACCTGTTATCGGTGATACCGCACAAGATCCGTCATTGGCTGTTTTGCCGATTGAAATACTTGTTACACAGTAAACCTATACTTTGACTTGGTTGGGCAGCGGTTTGCCGTAAACACCTGCAATTAAGTTTTCAGCCGCCATTGTCGCCATTTTGTCGCGGGTGCGCTGGCTGGCGCTGCCGATATGTGGGACTACAACCACGTTGGGTAGGTACAGAAGCGGGTC
>JAPUDW010000230.1 GCA_027492915.1 Bacteroidota bacterium
GCTAATGTCACCAGCAATATCCTTCAGACCAAACCATCGCCCATCGCCTCGCAGTGGTGCCAGCGCGAGGCTCATCACCAAGGCCTGCCCACCGGGGTTGCGGCGTACATCCACAATCCAACCGCATGTGCCCTGTTGGTCAATCTGGCGGATAAGCTGCTGCGCGTCATCCGAATAATTGAAATCAGCCCCGCTAACTCCGGCTGTATAGGTTTCAATATAGCCGATTTGCTCCGGTAAATGCCGGCCAACGACTGCCAATGATGTGCTGTAAAAACCGGGGGACACCCGAACACTAACGAGGCCAAATTGCCCCACTCGCTGTACTTCTAAACGGATTACCTCGCGGCCTTGAGGGTCGGACGCGGTTATTGCTTGTTCGCCGTTGATGGTGTGAATACGGTCGCCCACCCTCAGCCCGACTTCATCAGCAGGTGAATCGGGATATACCATCGTGATCGTGACAAAATCATCGGTTGCCAACTGTTCGTATTCAAAACCATAACCACGGCTCGAAACGAAATCGTCCGGCGAAAAAATCATCGCGTCGTGGGCGCTGATGTCGTTGAGCGTCACAAACGCTTCTTTGAGCGCGTCGCGAGCATCATCAAGTGAGCTAAATTGGTCAATAGATGCCATCGCGTTCTGATAAAGCACATCCCAGTTCACCTCGCTGCCATAAACAAAGTTGGCCTGAACCATCCGCAGCGCTTCATCAAGGTACAACGCCGCCGATACCTCGTCCTCAAACATGATACTTTCGGTCAAGGGCAGCAGTTCATCGAGTGGAGCTGAAATCAGCAAGTAGTCATAACGTCCGCCACCGGCTGAATAACGGCTGTCCTGCGCAATGATGCTCGTATATTCACTGCGGTTGCTGCGGCTGGTGTACAAACAAATACCTTGTTTACCACCATTCACAATTTCGTAGTCATAACCGGGGGTGTCATTCGCGAGATTTTCACAGGCTTCATCTAAGGTGCGGCGGTGGATACGGCGGCTGGGACGTGCATCAAACTGAATAGTAGAGGTACCGTTGGTATAGGTATATACGTTGGACGGAATAAGGTCATAACCCTGCGGAAGTTGAAAGCTGATACCGAGGGTATGGTTAAAGCGGGTTTCCCAATCGCCTTCCTGCGCCTGCGTCCGGGCAATACCGAGCGACAATGTGAATAAGATGGCTGCTGTGAGGATGGTATTCCGCCAGAGTTTTACCCGCATTCGCCTAACTCCTATACATGCTTACCCTGCCTGTGATGTAGAAAAAATTGTCATATTTATTGTAGACCTAAGTGTAAATCCTAAAGGTGAGAATCTGCTGAAGCCGTAAGATCATCAGCTCTCACAATTTCTAAATGATACAAAGTATCATCCAAAGGGGGCCATGATGGACGTTATTATTATTGGTGGTGGGGTAGCAGGCTTGAGTGCGGCGGTATATTTAGGGCGTTTTTTGCGGCAGGTTTTGGTCATCGATGGGCAAAAGCCAGCCAACCGATTTTCCCATGCGGCACATGGTTTTTTTACGCGGGATGGCATGAATCCAAGCGAGCTTTTGGAAATTGGTCGGGAGCAGTTGCAAAAATACGAGACTGTGCAGATCAAAAATGGTGAGGTGGCGAGTATTATGCCGGATGGCGATGGATTCAAACTGGCGCTAACGGACGGCAGCACCTATCAGACGCAATATGTGCTGCTGGCAACCGGCTTAAAAGATCAGCTACCAGCGATTGATGGTATCGAACCGCTCTGGGGTAAAAGTGTGTTCACCTGCCCGTTCTGCGACGGTTGGGAACAGCGCGGTTTACCCGTGGCAATTGTTGCTAACGGCGACGCAGCCGTGCATGTTGCCACGCTCATGCGAGAACTAACGGCTGATCTGGTGGTGTGTACCAACGAACCGGCTGAGTTTACGCCTGAGCAAGCTAAAACCCTGCACGACAAAGGCATCCGCGTGATCGAAACACCTATCGCACGTCTTGATGCGAACGGTGAACAGCTTACCCAAATTGTCTTTACCGATGGCAGCACACTGGCACGAAAAACTGCCTTCGTCCGCACAGGGCTTTTTCAATCAAGCGACATTGCCGAACGAATCGGTTGTGAGTTGAATGAATACGGCATGATCAAGGTAGATGAAATGGGACACACCAGCGTCAAAGGGGTATACGTCGCCGGTGATATGACAGGGAAAGCACGACAGATTATCAATGCTTCATATCAGGGTGCGTGGGCAGGAATAGCAATCAACAATGAATTGATTAAAGACCATGCTTAACCTAAGGCAGTTCCGCCAATACCGTTTCGCCGCCAGTCACGCGCTGGTCGAGGTACACCTTGGCACGCGCGTCCAGCGGCAAGAACACATCACAGCGTGAGCCAAACTTAATAAAACCGAGTTCGTCACCTGCACCTACAGCCTGTCCATCACGCAAGAAATAGCGGATGCGCCGCGCTAAAAGTCCGGCGATCTGCCGCACCAGCACCGGCTGCCCGTTAGTGGTTTCTAGAACAACGGTGTTGCGCTCGTTCAACTCGGACGCTTTGGGGTGAAACGCCACCAGATACTTGCCGGGGTGATAACGGTTATAAACAACGGTACCGCTGATGGGCGCACGGTTGACATGGACGTTGAGCGCGGACATATAGATCGAGATTTTTAGGCGCGTGTCGTGGAAATACTCGTTTTCCTCGGTCGGTTCAATCGCCACAATCGTCCCATCAGCCGGTGCAATCACCGCTTTATGGATAACAGGGGTAGTACGCGGCGGGTTGCGGAAGAACTGCGTAAAAAAGCCGAGTATCAAACCGCTCGTACCTGCGACAAATCCGAAAGCACGACGTGGCAGCAGCAGGTAGGCCAGCGCAGAAATAATCGCCAGCGCGGCACCAAGTTTGCCGAGTGTTGAGTAACCTTCGCGATGAATACGGAATGTGGGTGGTGTGTTGTTCATGTTAAATAGTTGTTAAAAAGTTGGCGAAGGTGGTTCAAGTGAACTGAATATTGACACTACGACTAAAGTCTGCGACAATTTCCATCCTTCGTAGTAGGCCAATTTCAATCGTTTCGGGTTTCACCTCAAACCACGTTTACCCTACACTGAAATTGTACCGATTGCCATCCCAATGGCAATGTTTTATGTATGGATTGGAGAGAGTAACATGTTTGATATTGATCACATGTTGAATGGTCGCGTCAGTTCCCAGCATCATCAGGATTTGATTCAACTGGTTCAACAAGCCAAATTCGCGCAAGATGCTCAGGCTGACCATCAGGGTCGTAAGTCTGTTTCGGTCTTTCGTCGATTCTTGATCAGCTTCATGCACGTCTTTCGTGGCTAAATGAGGCTGAATAACAGCGGGGCGCGCGCCAACACGGGTGCGCCCTTTTTGTTTATCTCTACAACTCGTCCGGTTTCTTGATCCACTTTTCAAGCTCCGGCGGTTCATACACCAGCAGCGTATCCAACAAATCATCTACCTCGGTCTTAACCAGCACCGCCGCGCGATGCTCCGGCTTGATGAACCCCTCGGTCGCCATGTGCTCGATAAACGCCAGCAGCGGGTTGAAGTAACCACCTACACTCAACAGCGCAATCGGCTTGCGGTGGAAGCCCAACTGCCCCCATGTAATAATCTCGAAGAGTTCATCTAATGTGCCGTAGCCACCGGGCAGCGCGATAAACCCCTCGCTAATCTGCGCCATCATCGCCTTACGCTCATGCATAGAGGCAACCACATGCAGTTCATTCAGCCCTTTGTGGGCGAGTTCGCGGTCAACCAATGACTGCGGGATAACACCTGTGACATGCCCGCCGCCTTCGATGGTGCCGTCGGCAATCGCGCCCATCAGGCCAACCCGTCCGCCGCCGTACACCAGCCCGATCTTGCGCTTTGCCAAGCCGAGGCCAATCGCGTGTGCCGCTTCCATATACATGGGCTGCGCTCCGGCGTATGAACCGCAAAAAATACACACCTGTTTCATCATGTCTCCCTATCCATAAATGTTGCAGTTAAGGAAGTTAAACCATTATACGGCTTTCACTGTTTGGGGGAAGCAGCACGATAAGTCCACGATCACGCATCAGTCTTTACGCGCTCATAAGAGGGTGTTAATCTACAGCTATTATCTTTTAAGCCTTACGTACACCCACAGGATCAATAATGGCAACGAAAATATTACAAATTATGCTCGATGGCTGCCGACCGGACGCGCTCAAACAGGCGAAAACCCCGAACCTCGACCAACTCTGGCAAACCGGCTCGTATACATGGTCAGCCCAAACGGTGATGCCCAGCATGACTCTGCCCTGCCACAACGCGATGTTCCGCAGTGTGCCGCCGCAAAAGCACGGTGTCGGCGCGGATAACATCTTCCGCGAGTCGGCACGCGCCTTCCCCAGCTTGATCGACGTAGCCGCCACCGCTGGCAAGCACAACTGCATGTTCAATAGCTGGGAACAACTGCGCGACCTGAGCAACCCCGGCAGTCTCAAGGTCAGCTACACCCGCAACGCCGACTACGGCCTCGACAACGACACCGACATCGCCAAGCTGGCGGCGGATTACCTCGCGACCGAGAAACCGGATTACTGCTTTCTTTATCTGGGTGATATTGACATCAACGGGCATATGTTCGGCTGGATGTCGCCCGAACAAATCAACGCGATAGAAACCAATGACTCAGCCGTCGGCCTTGTGCTGGATCGCTTGGATGCAGCCGGTATCCGCGACCAGTACACGATACAGGTGCAAGCTGACCACGGCGGACACAACACCGACCACGGCACCGACATGCCCGAAGATATGACCATTCCGTGGATCATCAACGGCCCGACGATTAAACAGGGGTATCAGATTCAGTCGCCCGTCAGCATCATGGATACGGCGGTGACGTTAGCCACTCTGCTCGGCCTCGATATTCCCGCGCTGTGGGAAGGCAAAGCTGTAACCGAAGCGTTTGTCTAGACTCTGAGGGAGTCCTATTTGGGCGCATAGTGATGCGCCCTTTTATTTGGCTACCACTTCACGCGGTACCAATACTGATAAACCTCGCGGAAGCCCAATTTCTCATACAGGTACATAGCAGGCGTGTTGCTCATCGTCACCTGCAAATAAGCATACCCCGCGCCGTTGGCCTTACCCCAGTTAAGCAGGTACAACATCAGTTGGTAGCCGTAGCCCTTCTGCCGCAGCGTCGGCTCGGTCACAATATCAAATAAGCCGAGGAAGCCGCGCTCGATGATCCCAAGACCAACCGCCGCCACCTGCCCATCCAGATAAACCGCAGCCAAACACTTTTGCGGGGCGATGTGCTGGAGCATGTGCCGCATAACCGGCATATACCGTTCTTGTACATTGTTCAGCTTGAAGTAAGCATTTAGCCACTGCTCGTTGGCATCCGCCACCAGCGTGACACGGCCTTCGTTGGGCTTGTCGAGTTGATCCAGCGCCAGCAGTTGCACACTTGCACCCGGTTCTTCGCGGTAGCCCCGTGCTGCCAGCACCGTATCGAGGTCACGCGGCTCAGTCAGCGAAGTCATCTTAAAGACGGTCGGCTGTTTGCGAACGGCGTACATCGACTCGCAGTAAGAAATTTTGCGTTCGACACCAGTGGTGGAGAGGTATAACGGGTTAACCGAATTGGCACGTTTGGTATAACCATCGGCAAAACGCAGCACCCAACCATCCACATAGGCAGTTTCGAGCGAGGGCAAAGCGTTGAGCGAAAGTTCCTCCAGATGCCGTATCAGTTGTTCGGAAAATCCCCGCCATGACTTGGATGCGTCGTCCACGGTAGGGGGTTCAGCGGGCGATAGAGTATTGAGTAATGCCATGATGAATGCCTCGGTAACCATATTACGAACTGCCTATCAATATACATGAAAAGCAGCCATCTGCCTGTGAATTTTTTATAAAACATGTGCGAATTTCGTTTAGAGAGGTTAGGAAACTGCAACACGCCGCAGGTACCACGCCTAATTTTTGTCTAAACCCCAAAATCAATCCTCTTAATTTCAACTCACTTGACAATATTTTTAGACCAATCTAAACTAAGGCTTACATTTTGGAAATTAAATAATTTGAAAAGGCAAAAATGATGCCGCCTCGAATACAGGATTTTGTCTCAAGGCGCAGGTTCTTAGGCTTAAGTTTCACCGGTGCGACCAGTGCGTTATCCGCTTTGTTCATGGGTAGAGCAGCCCAAGCGCAAGACCCCTCACCAACCCCAACTGCACCCGCGGTTGCCACTGAACACAACACCCACAACAGCATGATGTCACAAATGCTGGTGGGGCAAGTTGACCACGAACGCAATGGTTTTGACCCAATGCAGATGCTGGTGGATTGGGATTACGGCAAGCTGGTGGGTGAGACTGAAGATGGACGCGCGATCCGCGAATACAACATCTCGGCGGGCGACATCGAAATCGAGATTGCGCCCGGTATCTTCTTCCCTGCGTGGGCATATAATGCGCGGGTGCCGGGGCCGACCATTCGCTGCGCTGCGGGAGATCGCTTGCGGATTAACTTTGCGAACTATGGTTCACATCCGCATACTATGCACTTTCACGGTTTTCATCCCGCCGAGATGGACGGTGTGGATGGGCAGTATCGTGGGGCAATCCAACCGGGAGAAGCCTTTACCTACGAGTTTGACGCTGACCCATTCGGCAGCCACCTGTATCACTGCCACGCGACCCCGCTAAAGAGGCATATCCATAAGGGGATGTATGGCGCGTTCATTGTTGACCCACAGGAAGGACGCCCACCCGCACGCGAGTTCATGATGATTATGAACGCCTTCGACACCAATTTTGATGGTGGGAACGAAGTGTATGCCGTGAATACCGTTGGGCACGAGTTCATGCGGCGGCCAATTCCCATTAAGGTCGGCGAGTTGGTACGTATTTACCTCATCAATATGATCGAGTTTGACCTCATCAACAGTTTTCACCTTCACGCACACTTCTTCGATTACTACGACACCGGCACGACGCTGGAACCGACGCTCAAAACGGTGGACACCATCATGCAGGCGCAGGGGCAGCGTGGCATCATCGAGTTCCGCCCGCGTTATCCGGGGCGCTATATGTTCCATGCCCACATCAGCGAGTTTGCCGAGTTGGGTTGGATGGGCTTCTTTAATGCTGTCAATGCGGCAGATTATGACGCGGCACTCGTCGAAGTTGGGCTGGACGCAAGCTGGGGCGACAAAGCAACCAACGGCAGCACGACCCCCTATGTAGAGGTAGATGTAACAAAATGACGACACAATCACCCCTTCACACTTCACCTACTAGCCCCAAAGGCGTGTCCGGCGCGGCGTGGTTGCTGGCGCTTGTTCCGCTCGTGCTGCTGGGCGTCGTCCTCACCTATTTGGTAGTGACCAACGGCGGCTTGACCGAACTCGCTGGCCCGCCTATCGAGCAGGTGGTCATCCAACGGGTGATCTTGCCAGAAGCAGGCATTATCCAAGTCGAAGTGGTGAATGACGGGCCGCAGGAAATCACCATTCCGCAGGTACAGGTCGATGATGCCTATTTCATGTTTGAAGCTAGCCCTTCCACCACCATCCCGCGCTTGGGCGAGGCGACCTTTACCATCTACTACCCGTGGGTGGCAGATGAAGCGCATCATATCGTGCTGGTGTCCTCACTCGGCAACTTGTTTGAAGGCGAAGTAGCCGTAGCAGTAGAAGCGCCGCAGCCTTCGACTCAACTGTTCATACAGTTTGGGCTGGTGGGGTTGTATGTGGGTATCGTGCCGATTTTCCTTGGTATGCTGTGGTATCCCTTCATGCGGCGCTTGAGCAAACAGGCGATGAACTTTATCCTTGCGCTGACCGTCGGCTTGCTGGTCTATCTGGCAATCGGCACATGGCTAGACTCAAACGAGTTCGCTGTAGAACTGCCTGCGTTCTGGCAAGGTGTACCGCTGGTGATTTTTATCGCGCTGATCACGCTTGGTTTGCTAATCGCAATCGGCAATTTGGGCAAGGGGCGCGAAAGCTCACCGCTGGGTATTTCCTACCGGATTGCGCTGGGAATCGGTCTGCACAACCTCGGCGAAGGTTTGGCGATTGGGGCGGCGTTTGCTTCCGGCGAGGCAGCATTAGGTACATTCCTCATCCTCGGTTTTACGCTCCACAACATTACTGAAGGTGTGGGGATCGCTGCGCCCATTGTGCGTGATAACCCCGGCCTGAAACATTTCGCCCTGCTCATTCTGTTAGCAGGTGGCCCAGCCATTTTAGGCACATGGGTTGGTGGGTTCATCTTTAACCCTGTGCTGGCGACTATATTTCTTGCCATCGGTGTGGGCGCGATCTTGCAGGTGGTATGGGAAGTCGGGCGGATGGTGATCAAGGATACGCAGCAGCTTGGTCTTCCCATTGTGAACTGGGTGAACCTTGGCGGTGTAGTAGTGGGCTTGGCGCTGATGTACTTCACCGCGTTTATGGTGAAGTTTTAACCATCATCCGGCAACACGCCGCAGGTACCACGCCCGCACATCGATACTTTCGGCGTAATGAAGCAGCGGTGCGGTATCTGGCAGCGTGATACCCGCCGCCTGTGCCATTGTGTTTAAGGCGAGGTCAGCGCTGGCAGATTGCAAAGGCCACGGCTCATGAACAATATCGCCCTGATAAATCGCACCGCGCCCATCCGCTGCATACAGGCAGTAGCGTTCGGTTAGCCAATGTTCGAGTGTGCCAACCTGCGACTGGAATACCGCGCCGCTAGGTTGGTAGCGCCCCTCGAAGCTGGCAGGCCGCGCCCGCCAATGTGTGCGGTTAGCGTGATAATTCACTTCACGATTCGCAACTGTCAACTGCATCGCAGAGTTGTAATAGGGTAGGTGAAACGCCGTCCTTGCGCCCTGTACAGCGAGGCGGTTGGATGCATCGAGGCTGAAGAACCACACTCCCGCCTTACCCCCCTTAGGCATCACGTACGTGCGCACATTCAACTCGCAAAATTCGCGGGTAGTCGGGAAAGGCTGCATATAACGGAAGCGCACGTTGCTCATGTAAAACGGTACAACACCCACCCATGCCGAACCCTCGAAGGTATCAACCTCCAGCGACGGCGGAATGAGCGGGCGAAGTACATCGGGCGATACCGGCCAATGAGCAAACAAGAGTTTGCTCCACGTTTGCCGCATCACCCATCGATTCGCCGCAGGCATGTCTAGCTGCATGTGATCTTGGTTGGCTGCTTGGATTCTGCCCAACGGCGGTTGAACTCCTCGACATATTGCAGTGCCAGATCAGGGTCAGTGATAATCAACAGATTCTCGTCATTGGAGTCACGCGCGCCGGTCGAGAAATTGAACGAACCTGTGACCACCGTTTTATCGTCGATAATAAACACCTTATGGTGCATGACAAACGGGTTGCCATCCTGACGCATCGCGAGGCCGGAACATAGCAGCGGCGTTAGTTCGCTGGTACGGGTTTCGCTGCCCGTGGTCTCGAAGATACCGTTGATAACCACCCCTTGTTGGGCTTTCTGCTGCATCACCCCGGCAATGTCATCCAGTGTGAATGAAAACGCCATAAAGCGGATAGACGTGGTGGCGCTGCTGAGTGCGACTGCTAGTGCTGCCACAACCCGATCTTCCGGCGCGAACAACACCTGAACCGCTGCACCATCCTGTGAGAAGCTGGCAAAAGGCGTGTTCGAGGCTTTGGATGGCCCGAACTTTTTCTGCTCGAACATCTTGTTAAATTCGTTCTGGTAATCTTGCACCATCTTCTGCGAGCGGAAGATGAGCATGTTGTTGTTGTTGCGGTAGGTATCGTTGATCGTAAAGTTATACGATCCGGTGATGACGCTGGTGCTGTCCAAAATCATAAACTTGTTATGCATCAGGGCGCTGCGGTTATCGTCGATCACCGGAATACCCGCGTCGATCAACTGCCCCAGCGTCGTGTCTTTACTCCCGATGCCATGCTCGTTGTCCGTCACCAATCGAACTGCCACCCCGCGCTGGTGAGCAGCCAGCACCGCCGCCGTAATGACTGGATTATTGAACTCAAATGCTGCAATATCGAGCGTCCGCTGCACGGTACTCAGTGCATCCGCGACCTGTGTATCGATGCCGCCGACGTAATTGGCGCGATTGCCGCTGCCCGTCGGTGCGGTAAAGAACACCTGCCAGAAGCCTTTTTGTGCGCCAAAACCCTGCGCCAATGGGGTATGCCCAACCGACGGCGAGGTGCTGGTCGGCAGCAGTGCGGCTGTCGGGGGAATGACTGTTGGGCGAACCAGCGTTGGACGAACAGCAGTCGGTACCTCAGGCAGTGTGTTCGGCTGCGTCGGTACGACCATCACTTGCGTCGGCATTTCGGGGAGCGTGTTGGGCTGTGTGGGCAGAGGGGGCGGTTGTGTAACCACTGTTACCGAGGGGTCGCAGGCCGCCATCGCAACCACCAACAGCACACCGATTAAGCCAACACGTAAGCGAGTTAAAAATGGTTCCGATTGGCGTATCATTCGTTAGTTCTCCTGTGGCGGCTGCATGGGGAATTCAGGCAGATCTTCGGGCTGAGGCGGCGCGGCTGCAGGTACATCCGGCGGTGGCACGATAACCTCGTTAGGTTCGGCTGTAACTGCGCCGGGTTGTTCAACCGTCGGCAGTTCCTCGGATTGGGGTGGTGCATTCAAGTTCGGCACTACCGATTCCATCGAAGGGGTAATAACTGCACCGGGTTCAGCCGTTGGCGTGTGAGGTGTTTCGTCAAGTGCTGGTGGTGGTGCGGCTGCTTCCGGCGTATCGACAGGGACTAACCCGTCCACCACAGGCTCGATAATCGGCGGGTGTTCACTGACGACTGGCACATGAAATTCCGGCAGCGGTAAATCAGCTTCCGATATGGGTGCGGCGATAACCTCAGGCTCAACAGTTTGCGCCGCGATATGCGTTAGTGGACTTGGTTTCAGCACATCAGCCGGTTTCAGTAATCCCAGCAGTTCGCCTATCGCCTCGTCATTTGACAATACAGCTTGATGCTTCAAGAAGCCAGTTTCGCCCTCCGGCAGCAGCTTATAGCCTGCGGCATCTGCCGAACTAATGATGTCTGACATCATCGACAAGTGTTGGCTAGGCATGGTTTTACGCTTGCCGACACAGTAGTTAATGGCAACCAATAAACTGCGTAACTTTGCCGACAGCTCATCAAAATTATCGTCGGGTAGATTTTTATCCGCAAGTTCCTCCAACTGCGATTCGCCCCACCGGAGCAAGAGGCTGGCCTCCTCATCACGCAGTTCGCTGCGGACGGTATCACTTTCGTACAATTGGTTGATGGCGCGTTCAGCTTGTGCGTCAGACATCTATATTTACCTTCAATGAATAGGGCGGTGACTATCGCTATTCAACTGCCCCACGGCTCTTCAGTATCTCAATAAGTGCAACGTTATTCATTTCAACCGCCTTTTTAAGTGGCGATTTACCTTCATAGTTTACCGCTTGCAAGTCAGTTGCGCCGTGTTCCAGCAGCCAATTCAGCATATCAGCACTGCCGGACATAATAGCGGCGTGTATTGCGCCGTCATAACCTTCACGGCAGCCCCGCGCGTGCAGCAGTTCTGCCACTGCGGTATCACCACTTAGGGCGGCGTGAAACAGGATCGGAATGCGGTGTGCCCCCTGTCCGTTCGCCAGCGACGGCTCAGCCTCTAAGAATGCAGCAACATCCGCCGTGCGCCCAAGCATAGCCGCTGCAAAAATAGTCAGCGGTGCGCCTTGTGCCAGCAGAAACTCGGCAATCCGGCGGTTGCCCACATGCGCAGCCGCGCCTAACCCATCTTCATAGTCACCCTCTCCCCATTGATGTTGTGCAGGGAGTAAGGATGGGCGGTCAGCCAGCATGGTTTGCACTTTGTCGAAGTTAAAATGTGCCGCAATCACAAATTCGCGAATAACCTCAGGACTCAGTTCACTTGCAACCATAGCTGTATCCCTCTATAAGACCATAAGCGCTAACCGGTGTTAATTCATGAACCGATATTTAAACAGCGTCCATAACGCAATCGGCGCATCCGTCCACTTGATCTTCTTGCCCTCATTCCACTCCCGCCCGTTATACGAAATCGGCACTTCGTAAATGCGGATGCCTTTCTTGAGGACTTTGGCGGTAATTTCCGGCTCGAACTCAAACCGGCGTGAGCGTATCAACA
>JAPUDW010000231.1 GCA_027492915.1 Bacteroidota bacterium
GACTCGCTCTCCGTCGTTAGCAACGATTGGGCTTATTGGGACGATACCTATCAATTTGTGCAAACGGGCAATCAAACCTATATCAGCCTGAATTTAGCCGATTCGACGTTACAAAACCTGCAACTGGATTTCATGCTGTTCGTCAATAACAGCGGTGAGATGGTTTACACGAAATCACTCGGCCGTGACGCCGAGGTCGCCGATTTAACCTCGCAGCCGGATGTCATGCAGAGGTTACTCGATATGCCCACGGATTGGCATATCAATACCGGCGTCATTGAGGTTTCGCAGCATGTCGCGCTGGTGGCCTCGCGCAATATCTTGAACAGCCGACTTAGCGGTTCACCTGCGGGGGTGCTGATCGTCGGGCGTATTTTCGATCAGGACATCATAAGCCAGATTAACCAGCAAACGGAGCTTTCTGTATCGATCACCCCACTCGATATGCAGTACCCGACCGATGATTACATCCTCGCGTATACCGAACTTGCGTCAGAAGCGCCGGCATCTACCGTCTACCGGCTGAAAGACCAATCGGCTATCGGCTATACAATTCTTAACAATCTTACGGGTGAACCGGTTGCCATGCTCCAAATTCAAACCCGCAACCGGATCTATCAGGCGGGGCAGCAGGCGGTTTTCTATATCTTGCTTGAGCTGCTGCTTTCGGGGGTCGTGTTTGGCAGTGTGATCCTGTGGTTAGTTGATCGTTTGATCATTTCACGGTTGGCTTCTATGGATCGGCGCATTTTCGAAATTGGCAATACCAATGACCTTTCAGCGCGGCTTGCGATCACTGGAAACGACGAACTCGCGCGGCTCGGCAGCACGATCAACGACTTTTTCGCCAAGCGTGAACAGTCGCAGGAACAGCAGCTCAAGGATATGAATACGACGCTGACCTACCTCAACGCCGAACTCAATGAAAAAATCACAGATTTGCGTGATAACCAGAAGTATAAAGACCGATTCTTCTCCCACGCCTCGCATGAGTTTCGCACGCCGCTTTCGATCATGCGCACACGCTTGTATCTGGCACGGCGCAAACCGGAACAGTGGGAAAATCATTTAGATGCGCTGGAAGATACGCTGGAACACCTGATTAATATCATCGAGGATATTTTCGACCTGACACGCTTATCTGACCATAAAATGACGCTCAACTTGCAACCAGTTGACCTGAAAATTTTTACAGATATGTTGATCCAACTCGATCTCAACCGTGCTCAAAAATCCTCCCGACGCATCTGTAATGATTTCCCCGTTGAAGCGCTGCCGGTGATGGTTGACCATGCTAATTTTGCCCGCGCCTACGAAAAAACCATGAAGTATATGACGGATTTTAGCCCACCGGATGTGGATATATGGGTTACGATCAAACCCCAATTGGTTGCCAATAAACCGCACGTCACGTTAAGTATGATGAGCAATGGGCTGCACATCGACGATGCTGCAATGAGGGACATGTTTTCGCCGTTCTTCCAAGCGAGTGAGGGGACGATCCGCAATACCGGCCTCAACCTCGCTATTGCCCGCCAGATTGCCCAACTGCATGGTGGCAATCTCATCGCCCAAAATGATACGCAGGGCGGCGGGTTCACATTTAACCTGCCATTGATCACCGACAAGAAATAGGTACTTTATTTCCCCACTCAATTGCTGCTGCACCCACAAATGGCGTTCGCGCTGTAAGCCCAACTCGGATAAGCGCCCCAATGTGAAAATCCTGTGATGTAAATATTAAGACGCTTAACATAATCTTCAATCACTTCTTAAAGGTCTTTTTACACGCAGTTGATTAATGGTGGTTATGCTCCCTGTGCAAACTTTTACTTGATGCACGCCGAGGGGATGGGCTGCTAACCGCATGACCACACGACAATTTACCCCGCTTGACCGCAGCGAACGTGACCATGTTCTGCGCATTGCCCACCGCGGCGGTTCCGCCTATGCCAGCGAAAACGGCGCGAATGCCCTGCGGGTGGCTGCGGAGATGCAAGCTGATATGGTCGAGATTGATATTCGCGTTACCGCTGACGACCGTCCGGTGGTGGCGCACGATGACACCTTGAAGCGCTTATACAACGTTTCGGCGTCGATCCGTGACCTGACGCTGCGTGACATTGGCACCGTGATTCCTGCTCACAGCGAACCGATCCTGACGTTTGAAGAAGTCGCGCTGACCTGCGTGGCGCTGCGGCTCGGCTTATACCTTGATATTAAGGACTGGAATGCTGCGTCAGCCCGACAAATCTTCCGCACCCTCGACTCGTTTGAACTGACGGATTACACCATCATTGGCTCATTTCGCCCTGATTGGTTGGCGGAGGTGAAGTCGCACCGCCCACGCTTGCGCACGTCGGTATTGTTCGGCTCGGTGCATGTTGATCCGGTCGCGCTGGCACAATCGGTCAACTGTGATTATGTTCACCCATGCTGGGAAAACGCCGCGCCGGAACCGCATATGCTGCTGACTGAAGATTGGATGCAGCGGGTACGGGGTGCGAACCTCGGTATCGTCACATGGCATGAAGAACGCCCTTCTGAAATTACGGCGCTGAATAACCTCGGCGTGGATGGTATTTGCTCGGATACGCCGGATGTTTTATATAACCTGACGGGTGTTCTTGCGTAGGCTGTCGAAAGCTAGAAGAAAAGATGAACCGCCCAAATTTTATGGCGGCAGCAGCGGTCGGTTACTATAAGAAATTCACGGCGAAATGGGATACCGTAAAAGCCAGATCGTGCCGTAGAGCAAAATTTAAAGACGGGTGTGGTTGCAATCACACCCGTCTTTTTATCGTTTAGTGGTACAGGTTACTTCTTCGTGGCGTAACCATTGGGGTGGCTCTGGTGCCAGTTCCACGCGGTTTGGATGATCTGGCGCAGGTCGCCAAATTCCGGCTGCCAGCCGAGTTCCTCGCGGATACGGGTACTGTCGGCGATGAGGGTGGCGGGGTCACCAGCGCGGCGGGAGGCATGGACGGCAGGAATAGTCTGTCCGGTGATTTCGCGGGCGGCGTTGAGTACCTGCATAATCGAGTAGCCTTTGCCGTTGCCAAGGTTATACTTGCGGCTCTTGCCATCGGCGAGGGCTTCTAAGGCCAGAATGTGCGCTTCGGCAAGGTCGATGACGTGGATGTAATCACGGATGCAGGTGCCATCCAGCGTCGGGTAATCTTCACCGAAGATCGTCAGCTTTTCGCGCTGACCTAAAGCGACCTGAAGGATAATCGGGATGAGGTGAAATTCAGGCGTGTGGTCTTCACCGATATGACCGTTGGGGTGGGCACCGCTGGCGTTGAAGTAGCGCAGGCAGCAGTAGGCCATGCCGTAGATGCGTTCCATCCAGTGCAGGTAGCGTTCGATGAAATACTTGCTTTCACCGTAGGGACTGCCGGGGACGATGCGTTCTTCGGCGACAATCGGAATGACCGCCGGATCATCGAACAGGTTGGCAGTCGAGGATAGGATGAAGCGCTTGACACCCTGCGCTGCGGCGGCTTCAAGCAAGTTGCTACCGGCCACGGCGTTATCACGCAGATAGAGCCACGGCTTTTCCATACTTTCGCCGACCAGCGTGTGCGAGGCAAAGTGCAGGATGCCGTCAAATTTGTGCTGGGCGAACATTGCATCAACGGCGGGTTTGTCCAGCAAATCACCTTTTACGAAGGTCGCCTTGGGATGAACGGCCTCCACATGCCCAGTATACAGGTTGTCAAAAACAACGACATCATAACCGCGCTCGATGAGCAAATCGGTGACATGGCTGCCGATATAACCTGCACCGCCTGTGACCAGTACTTTCATGAATTGCGCTCCTCAATAAGTTCAATTAACCTATTTTAGTGTAATGGCATACCCTAAAAATCACCTTAACGGATTTGGGTGTAGTGCGTGTTTGGTTATCACCACGGAATGCGACTACCATCCCAGTTAAAAAACGAACTCGTATCCTCCAGTGTCAAGCGGTCGATCACTTTGACCATCGTGGGTAGGGTTTCGTCGGGGGTACGGGTGGCGGTTGGCCCGCCCATATCCGTTTGTATCCAACCAGGGTGGATCGAGGTCACGATCACGCCATCGGGATGAAGGTCACTTGCCAAGCCGCGAGTCAGCATATTAAGGGCGGCTTTGCTGGCGGCATAGCTGTAATTGATCCCCGAATCGCGCAGGGCGATTGAACCCGCGTCGGATGATATGTTGATGATACGGGGGTGGTGGCCTTTACGCAGCAGGTGGATAAAGTGCTGTGCGATCATTATGGGCGCGACGGTATTGACCCGAAAGACTTCTGTCATCGCATCTACTTCTAAAGCGCCGAAGTGGGCGGCTGTGGCTTCGGTCGCCGCGATGCCGCCGGGAAGGATACCCGCGTTATTTACCAGCATATCCAGCCCATCAGTTTCACGGCTGACTAGCTGTAATGCGCCATCAATGGAGCCTTGATCGGTTACATCCAATTGAATGATTTTTAAACGACCGGCATACGGGTTGGCAAGGGTATTGAGTTCATCCGCAGTGGCTGGCTGGCGACAGGTGGCAAAAATCAGCGTATCAGCCTGTTGTAGATATAGCCTGACCAGTTCCAGACCGATACCGCGATTTGAGCCTGTAATCAGAATTCGGCGCATCGTGTTATGTATCTTTGCGTATCCTACCAATTGTTGGTAATGAATGTGAATTTGGGACGCTGACGCAGCACACTGCGTCCCGACAAATAGGCATCTGTAATTGTTGGCATTAGGAAACAACCCTTACCCAAAAACATGACCTGACTATTCACCGATGACCTGTTCGTCAGTTTTCCCAAAACGACGGGTGCGTCGGGCATATTCTTCGATGGCCTTATGAAGTTCCTGCTTATCGAAGTCCGGCCAGAAGGTGTCGGTAAAGTAATACTCGGCATAGGCCGCCTGCCAGATGAGGAAGTTGCTCAATCGCAGCTCGCCGCTGGTGCGGATCACAAGGTCAGGGTCGGGCAGGTCACTGGTGTACATGTAATGGTTGACGGTGTCCTCGGTAATCTGGTCAGCAGGGATGCCGGCGCGCACGATCTCCTGTACCGCGTGGACAATTTCATCACGCCCACCGTAATTAAAGGCCACATTTAAAATTAAACGCCGGTTGTTTTTAGTAAAGTCGCAGGCATGAAGAATTTCTTTTTGCAATGACGGTGCAATCCGGTCAAGCTGGCCGATGTGCCGGATTTGCACGCCATTGTCATTCAACTCGTTCAATTCGCGCTGGATGACCGTTTGTAGAATAGTCATCAACAGCCGCACTTCTAAGGGCGGTCGCCGCCAATTTTCGGTGGAGAAAGCGTAAATCGTCAGCACTTCGACACCAAACTCGACACATGCACGGATAATCCGGCGCAGGTTTTCTGTCCCCTGACGGTGGCCTTCCGCTCGTGGCAGCCCGCGCGCCTTCGCCCAGCGCCCGTTGCCATCCATGATGATGGCAATATGTTTGGGCACATGCTGTAAAGCGGGCGTTAAAAGTTCTTCTTCGGTTTTGAGCGCAGCTACCATAGCATCAACACCTTTCAGGTTAGGGGCAAACCTGTTGACATATTTTTTTGTATGCTCCGGCCTATAGTACACCACATTTGGAGCAATTCCTTAGGAAAGGTGGCTGAGTTACAGTTTCATGATGTCTTCTTCTTTAGCCTTACCTGCCTCTTCAATCTGGCTGATGAAGCTGTCGGTGATTTTTTGGACTTCAGCTTCGCCGCGTTCTTGATCGTCTTCCGAAATCAGTTTTTCCTTTTCGAATTCTTTGAGGTCATCATTCGCACCGCGCCGCACGTTGCGGATGGCGATACGGGCTTCTTCCATGCGCTTGTGCAAGAACTTCACCAAGTCTTGACGGCGTTCGCGCGTCAGCGGCGGCATATTGAGGCGGATGACATCCGAATCGGTGTTGGGGTTCAGGCCAATGTCGGACTCGCGGATGGCTTTCTCGATCATTTTCAGCGCCGTTTTGTCGAAGGGGCGGATTAGGATTTGCATCGGTTCGGGGGTCGAGATGCTGGCAAGCTGACGCAGTTCGGTATCTTGATCGTAGTAATTGACGATCAGGCGGTCGACCAGCGACGTACTCGCCCGCCCGCCGCGAATGCCGTGTAAATCTTCCTCGAACACGCTCAAGGTCGATTTCATTTTGGTTTTAGTTTCGCTGATAATGTCGTTAATCATGGTTGTGTCTCCTTAGGTCATACTAAGATAGTACCGAGTACCGAGTACCGAGTACCGAGTACCGAGTCAAGGCAAAGGCTTTTTAATAGTGCCGAGTACAAAGTACCGAGTACCGAGTCAAGGCAAAGGCTTTTTAATAGTGCCGAGTACAAAGTACCGAGTACCGAGTCAAGGCAAGGACGCTTCATAGTACCGAGTAGTGAATCAAGGCAAAGGCCCATTTGAGTTAATTTCGCGTTCGCTGGCGGTCGATTGAAGCAAGTAAACCTCCTACTACGCGCTCAACTACCTTGGTCAGTTCGATAAGCTGTTTAAATTCGACATCGGTAATATACCGTATATCTAAGCCTACGTAGAGATGGGATCGCACTTCCGAGGCTGACGATTTAGCAATGTTCACAAAGTGGTAAAACTCGTTCGGATTCTTTCTGGCAAAACCCTCGGCGATATTTGCCATGATGGAAACCGAAGCGCGTTGAATTTGGCTAGATAGTCCAAAATCGCGACCAAAGCGTTCTTTTTGAGTCGCCTCGTAAATATGTTTCATCAGTAGATGTGCTTTTTGCCACGCAATCAAATCCTCGAAATCATTCACCCCACTCATCGCTAGACTCTTTCACTTGCTGATATAGAAGCACTATCTACTGCTTTATATCACACTTTGTAATCCAGCCTACATCTGTACTGCATTTCTACTCGGTACTTGGTACTCAGCACTGGGTACTTTTTTTATGCTTTCCAGCCGGACCAGCCGCGTGCTTGCCATGCGGCGTAGAGCGCAACTGAACCGGCGGTCGCCACGTTCAGGCTGGCGAGATGCCCGCGCATAGGCAATGTTACCAGTAAATCGCAGGTATCGCGCACAAGGCGGCGCATGCCTTCGCCTTCGCTGCCCAGTACCAGTCCTAGCGAGATATTCAGGTCGGTTTTATCAATCGGCGCGATGTCCGGTCCGGCTTCGAGGCCGATCATCCACACATCCTGTTCCTTCAGGTCTTTCATGGCGTTTACAATGTTGTTGACCATCGCCACCTGCAAGTATTCGACCGCACCGGAGGAAGCGTTGACCACGGCGGGCGTAACCTCGACACTGCGGCGTTCTTGAATCAGGATGCCATGCACCCCGACCGACTCGGCTACGCGCAGCAGGACACCCACGTTTTGCGGGTCTTTGAGCAAGTCGAGGATCAAGATGAAGGGTTTCTCGCCGCGCTTCTGTGCCAGATCGAGAATGTCCTCAACATCCACATAGGGATATGGGCTAACGCGCAGCGCCGTATTCTGGTGGTTCGCGCCATTCGCCAGATCATCCATAATCCGGCGGTGAACCCGTTGTATTTTAATGTTATTGTCTTGCGCCAGCTTAACAATATCCGCCACCATGCCTTTTTCTTCGACCGTTTCGGTGAGCAGCAGTTGTTCAATTTTGCGGCGCTTTGACCGCAGCGTTTCCATAACCGCCCAATGACCGTAAATGAATTCCACTATCATATCTCCAAACTTATTGACACCAAGAACTGCAAATACCAGTTCTCTATCAAAGATTATGCGACCAACCACGCCCGTATCTGGGCTTCGTGGATCGGCCAGTGTTCATAGGTGTTATTCGCCAGCGCCCCGTGAACCGTTTCGTTGAGCATTTGCTCGATGCTGCTGTCCGCTTCAAAGGCTGAGTCGGGCAGATGTTTGACGGTATCCAGCACTTCGGTACAGGATTGCTCAAACGCCTGCTGCACTGCGTCGGCTGACCAGTCGGCATAAGCGGCGACCGCCCGTGCGTTGATCTCGTCGCCGGTGCCTTCGGGGTGCGGGACGGTTTTGCCAGCGACTGCCGCCTGTAACTCTTGGAGAGCGAAGGCGTTCCAAAAGATCAAGTGGGCTAGCATCTCTTTCACCGACCATATTCCTACAACACCGGATTGTGCGTGTTGTTCCGGTTTCACATGTGACAGCGTATCGAGCAGCCGCCGCTGTTCAATTGCCAACCGCTGCAAAATTTCGGCGCGTGATAAGCGTTCTTCCATAACTGGCTGCCTACTGCGGGTTAGTTCGCCCGCCAAATTGTCCCGTCAGCACGATCTTCCAAAGTGACGCCGATTTTCGCCAGTTCGTCACGGATGCGGTCGCTTTCGGCGAAGTTCTTGCTCTTGCGTGCTTGGTTACGCATGTCGATCAGCATCTTAATCAAACCGTCTTCGCGCTGCGCATTCGAGCTGCCGGTGCTGTCGACTGCCGGAATAATCCCCAGCACATCCCCACCCAATTCTTTGTAGGTGGTGTTGATGGCTTCAAGCGTGGTTTTACCGATGGCGCTGCCGCTGTTGAGCAGGGTGTTCACATCGCGCGTCAGATCTTGCAGCACGGCAATCGCCTTGGGCGCGTTGAAGTCGTCGTCCATGACGG
Organism: Bacteroidota bacterium; assembly: GCA_027492915.1. Taxonomy (GTDB): domain Bacteria; phylum Chloroflexota; class Anaerolineae; order Aggregatilineales; family Phototrophicaceae; genus CFX2. Next base: position 8,604 of record JAPUDW010000231.1, read on the forward strand.
CGTTGAAATCGGCTTTGGCTTTTGCCAGCCGTTCATTGAAGCTGCTGCCATCATCACCGGCTGGTGCGTTGGCTAACGTATTTCGCGTCAGCCGTACCGCGCCGTACAACCGTTCCCAACCGGCTTGTGCCGAGTCGAGCGCACCGTCGCTGTAATCAACCGGATTGCTGTAGTGGGCACTCAGCATAAACATGCGTATCACGTCGGGGCGGTAGTCGATCAGCGCGTCTTTGATATTAACCACGTTGCCGAGGCTCTTGGACATCTTCACGCCATCGACGGTCAGGCTGCCGCCCAACATCCAATAACGGGCAAAATCGACACCGTTGGCGTTTTCGCTCTGGGCAATTTCGCATTCGTTGTGCGGGAAAATGTTATCGACACCACCGCCGTGAATATCGAAGGTTTCACCGAGATATTTTTTCGCCATCGCCGAGCATTCGATATGCCAACCGGGGAAGCCTTCACCCCACGGGCTGTCCCAGCGCAGCATGTGTTCCGGCTCGGCACGCTTCCACAGGGCAAAATCCTCTGGATGGCGCTTTTCATCACGCACCACTTCACGCGAACCGGATTCGAGTTCCGTCATGCGGCGGTTAGAGAGCTTGCCGTAATTCGGGTCGGTGGCTACATCGAAGTATACGCTGCCATCGGCGATGTAGGCGTGTCCCTTGTCGATCAGGGTTTGCGTCATCTTAATTTGTTCGGGGATATGCCCGCTGGCACGCGGTGAAATATCGGCACGGAGGACACCGAGCGCGTCCATATCGTCATAGAAGCTGCGGGTGTAGGTTTCGACAATTTGCATGGGCAGCGCTTGCAATTGGTGGGCTTTGCGCAGGATGCGATCCTCACCCGTGTCGAGCATATGCCCGACGTCGGTGATATTTTGCACATACAGCACCTTTAAGCCGCTGTAGCGCAGGTAGCGCACAATCATGTCGAAGTTGACGTAGGTTTTGGCGTGACCAATGTGCGAGTCCGAATACACCGTCGGCCCGCAGACGTACATATTGACTTTGCCGGGTTCCAACGGTTGGAAGTCCTGCTTTTCGCGACCTAACACATTAAATATTTTCAATGCCATTTGGCTGTCCTATGGGGCTAAACAGAGTGGTACGGCGCACCACCCTATACGGAGATCGAATATTGTTGAAAAGACTATAAAGCTGATTTTATCTCAGAACCGAAGGGTAGCCTACCCGTAACATACCACACCCCGCCTTTAAGCGAATGCGCCGTTTGGCCTAGTTTTATACTATCGCCTACACCTCACCGCGCAGCATGTCGATCAGGCGGCTGAGGATGCGGTCGCCGTCAAGGTATTGGTAAATCGGCTACATCAGCAATTTCAATCTTCGGGTCTTGCCGATCATCTCGAATACCGCCGTACACAACCTGCTTCCCGTCAGGACTCCAATCCACAGCCGCAACTCTGCCGGGGTAGCTAAAGCTCGCCAGCAGTTCGCCCGTGGTCGCATCCCAAATTTGCGCACCATCATCATAACTGGCGGTCGCTAACCGGCTGCTATCCGGACTCCAGCGCACCTTCCCTACGTTGGCATTGATGGTCAGCAAATGCTCACCTGAATGGGCGTCCCACACGCGCACCGTGCCATCACCACTGGCGCTCACCAACTTATCGCCATCTGGACTCCAATCAACACTATGCACAAAATCGGTGTGACCACTCAGCGACATAATCGGTTGTTCAGCCACCATGTCAACAACATTAACGAGAAAATCCATATGGCCGCCAGTAACAATTTTGCTACCATCCGGACTCCAATCGATGAAGTTTGCATTGGCGCGCCCATCAACTGTCATTGCACCGGTTGTGGCATCGAGCACTGCGAATCCATTACCATATGCTGCCGATCTGGCAATTTCAAGTCCTTCAGGTGGTCGCCATTTCACCATTTGGAAGCCTTGCCCACCTTGCAAAGATGTCATTATTAAGGTGCGAGTTGCCACATTCCACACCCGCGTCCCCAACCCTTCGAGGCTTGACGCGGCAAGTTTGCTTCCGTCAGGGCTCCAATCCACACTCGTCACATCACACCTGCTGCCGGACAAATGCCCCTCAACCTCACGGGTTTCAGCATCGATCAGATAAACCCAGTAGAGATTAGGCGCTGGCAGACAGAAATCGGTTGAATACCCCACCGCAATTTGTTGACCGTCCGGACTCCATGCAAGGGCGCTGATATAGGTGATGGGGGGCGGTTGAAGGTAGACAACCGGCGCAGGGGTGAGCATTGCGCTCAAATCTCCATAACGATTTATGCTGCCCATCGCAATCATGCTGCCATCAGGACTCCACACCGCTGACTCGTCCACGTTATCATAAACATCCAATTCTTCTGCGGAAGCGATTTCCCAAACGCGGGCGGTGCCATCCACGCCAGTGGTTACGACATGCTCCAATACCGGATTCCAGTCAATCGATTGGACAGCGCCCATGTGACGATCAAAGGTGGTGATTAACTGCCCATTTGTGGCATCCCAAATCTTTGCCGTACCATCTTCACTGGTGCTCCCCAGTTTGTTCCCATCCGGACTCCAGCTAACATTCGTTATACCTGCCGAGTGACCCACCAAGCTGAGGCGCTCTTTACCAGAGGCGTACTCATAGATATAAACGGTGTTTTCCGAAACGCTGCCAACCACAAGCTGCTTGCCATCGGGACTCCAATCAGCACTTGTTCCGTTGAAAGGCAGTGTACGAATGCGTTCACCGGTACGCGGATTCCAAATCTCGAACGTGTCGGTGAAGGTGCCGGAAAGGATCTCGCGGTTATCCGGCTTCCATTTCGCAAACCCATACTGTGGTTCGGCTTGCTGCGCCATCACGATCAACTCACCGCTTTCAACATTCCAAACGGAAGCCTCACCATCTAAGGAAGTGCTTAAGAGCTTTTTGCCGTCCGGACTCCAATCAACCGAGGTGATTGTGCAGTCGGTCGGGACAAACCGCTGTAACCACATCCGGTCGTACTGTCGTGCTTCCGTGATATTAAGGCCGGGATAATCCTCAGCAATACTTTCGCAGCCGTCCCAAAGCCGCCCTTCCGCGAAGGCTGTGCTATCAGGACTCCACGAGAGGCTGGTCGCGTATTCATTAGGGTTCTGGTAAGCGTAAGTTGGGACGATTGAAACGATGCTCAGTAAACAGCAGGCTATCCATATCAGATACTTACCTAAACGCTGCATCTTTAAACTCATATCATCACCCCATGACTTGAATTTACCAATCCCTTTGTCCTGAGTGGATGCCTACACCTCGCCGCGCAGCATGTCGATCAGGCGGCTGAGGATGCGGTCGCCGTCGGCGCGGAGGCCGTTATGTTCATACTCGTTGGTTACCCAGAGCTTGATGCCTTGAATACGGGCGGCTGTTTCCTCGGCGAACTGACGCTCGACATACATATCGTTGTAGTAGACGGTCGCGGCGACTGGAACGTTGTTCTGCTCCAACACCTCAAAGTCGTACAGCGCATCCCAACCCTCAAAGGCCGCCAGCA
>JAPUDW010000232.1 GCA_027492915.1 Bacteroidota bacterium
GCGCTACTGCGCTGGGGAGCTGCTGCACCGGAACACGAGTCGGGGTGGGCAGGCTTGAGACATTGATAATGGATGACGAGCTGCCCGTGTCACCAAAATCTATCGCAACTTGACGTGCCACATTGAAAGATACCAGTGATAAAACAGCGGTAATCGCCATTAACAGGATCACGCCAATGATAAATAACCATGCAGGAATACGCATATCCACACTCAATCTACAATGCCAAAACTACCGGCATTATAGCGCAAGTCGCTGGCATGTGTAGCCTACGCTTACCCTACTGAGCAGGCCGCCGTTGGTCGATCATAAACACCGAGTTACCCGACAGTGCATAAATAATTTGCAAGTTTGCGTCGGCCACGACCGTATTTAAAGCCGCGAACTTATCCTCTTCATAAACCTGAAAGCTGCCAAACCATGTACCAGATAGCGAGGTTTCGAAAATCGTCCGGCTGGAACGCTGGGTAATAAACAATCCCTGCCCGATTGGGTCGCCGTTCAGGTAAAACGAGTCCGCGCCCGCCAACTGCTGCCCCTCAGGGAAGCCCGCGTAAACAAATGGCGTTTGTTGCCCACCGAGCCACTTGGTCGTTTGCCCATCCGCCGTCAGAATATACACCGAGCCGCCCGTCGAACCACTGGAATAGATACCAAAGCCCACCGCGTTTTGGAGCTGTGGCCGCACCTCACCCGCAAAGTATTCAATCGGGGAACTCGCGTAGCTGCCGCCGGTGCTGTCATAGCGCCAAATTTGGTTCGCGCCGGGGTCGAGGATATACAAACGCCCTTCCCACAACGTCATCTTAATCGGGCTAACCCAGCTTTCGCTCCGCAGAAGCTTTTGCACCTGGCAGTCCTGCCGGAAACGAGGGGAACACTGAATAAGCAGCCCTTCGCGGTCAAGCGCGGTAATCTGGGTCGTGTCGTCCGACCATACAATGTCGATCAAATCCGAAACGCGGTACTGCCCGATCACGGCCCCACGCCGCATCGCGGTCATCGGCTCGCTAGAGGCTTCTTCCACCGTACCGTTGTCATTCGTCTTAAGGACAATGCGCTGCACCAACTGGTTTTGTGAGTCCAGCACGTACAAGTCTTGCCCTTGCAGCACAGCACGGGTCAGGTTCGCGTTCTGGAAGGATTTCAGCGTGACCGCGTTACGCCGTTCAATCTGGAACAGACCATCTTTAACCGTCTGGGCTTCCCTCACCAGCGCCGTCAAACTTACATCACCCGAAGGACGCATCACATTACAATCGCCTACCTTGGCGACCACCGCGTTCCATGAGGCCAATACGCCCGTCCGGTCGGAAGAGTTAATACTGCGTGCCAGATCAGCAGCGCCGTTCGCATCCCTCAAGCATTGTTCATACTCAGTTACGCCTGTTGAAGTGATACCGATCCAAGCAACAACAACGACAACCGCCACCGGAATCAGGATACTTATCGCAACTGCCGTTGAGGTGCGTAACCAGCCACGGGTGCCTTCAACGGGGGGTGGTAATATACGGTCAAGAGCACGGTTCACACCAGCCAGCATCCGCGCAAGGAACAGGACAATACCTGCCGCGAATGCCTTCAACTGAGCCATGACCACCCCACCAACACGGCGGGTGGCAGAGGGCATTTCTTCAGCCGGAACTTGGGGTTCAGCAGTTGCGGGTGCTGCTGGCGCGAATTGGGCATTCGCCGACGGCGCAGGTGCGCGGGATGACGAGCGTTCATCTTTAACCGAGGCTGGCGAAGGCACTTCCGGCGGCACAAACTCAACCGCCATCAATGTGACCTGATTAGATACGAGATCGCGGTAACCAGCCAACACATCAGCGATTTCATTGGAACACATGGCGGCGTTCATACGATTCATATCTAAATCCGCCAACCGTGAATCTGACATCACGAGGCGGCTTCCGTGCGCCACACCGTAGCGCGTCATTTTGATGTCCGGCACCGGCTGCACACCAAGCGGTGGGCCATATAACTGTTCGTCGTTACTAAAGTCAGTCGGGAATGGCTGAAGCTCGGTAAGGTGCCGGTATAACGCCACGCCGGAACCGGCACGAGACAAGAACATCTCGTTATCCTTCAACACGGCGCAAACGAGGTTGGCTTCATAATGCCGTTTCCCCTCATTGTTGTGGTCAACCAGATCTTGATTAAGCGAATTAAAAATACTGCGCAACCCAGAGGTGACACTGCCACTGCTGTTGAAATAGCGTTCGGCAGCAAGATTCGCCATCTGGTCATAAAACGCAGCCGGAGCGGTAACATCGCCGGAAGGTGTCACCAACACGAAAATCGTATCGAGTTCGCGACCACGCGCTGCTTTTTTGGGGGCAACTTCAACCAGCATACCGGGTGGCTGCGTCGAAAGCGAGCGCCCCCCAACCATATACAGGTGTCCTACCAGAGCCTCAAAATCAAAAGCCATTACAACTCTCGCAAAGCAATATCAAATTACAATTATCTGATTCTACATCTTTTGAGTCAGGGGGCAACTCTAGGCTGCTGAAGATTTACCTTTTATACAAACGCTCATTTCAGCGGGAGAGTGCGTGTTGGAGTAAATCCCGAATTTCAGTCGGACGAATTGGCTTTAGCAGGATTGCATTCGCACGGGACAATTGGTCAGACTCAGCCTGACGGTGAGCGCTAATGACCACCACAAACATATCAGCCAAACGCGGCGTTTGGGCGACATAATCCAGCACATCTTTACCGCTGACATACGGCATCAAAATATCGAGCAGCAAAATAGTCGGGGTTTGGTGTTCCAATAAGACCAAAGCCTCTGCACCATCCCCGGCCTGAATAATATTGATTCCAGACGGCTTTAGAACTGCATTCCATAGCATCAACGTATGCGGGTCATCGTCAACAATTAAAGCCAGATGCTCCATCAAAATCGCCCTATACCTAAACAACAACTGCTAGAATGATTAATCGACAATGACTAAAACTGAAAACGATCTTGCTGGTAACGAACGAGTTTTCGCTCGTAGTTATACGTGAAGGATTGCAACTTTGATTCTAAAATTTCCCAACGTTCGCTCTGAAACACTTCCCGGAATACCTCGCGGCTGTCGCCCAGAAATTCAACTTGGCGATTCGGATACGACCCGTAAGCCGTATGCCATACACCCGCCATATATAACCCCATACTCTGAAGTGATGGGACAAATTCATTCATCACGAACTCATAGTAAGCGTCCATCACATCTGTACGAATGTCATAACGCAGGATAAGTCTATAGCGTGGAACAATGCGAATAGGAAATGCCATATTTGCTCCCAATTTTCCCTAGACTCTATTTTATCACATCGCTGTTCAGTAAACACATGAAGAATATGTCCCTTGCTCCTATCCCCTAAATAGGGTAACTTTCTGATGTCATCAATAGGAAGAAGGTCGAATGGGAAGCAATTTACAAGAACGTTTAGATGACCTCCGGCAGCAAATTCAGAATGCCGCACAAGCCGGCGAATCTGCCGACATAAACCAGCTTGAGAGAACAGCGCGAACGCTGCTAACCGATGCCAAGAATACACCGCATGAGGCAGCCGCGCAGGCACTTTTTGGCGAATTAGCCCGTTTGAGCAGCCCAACATCGCCCACAGCGGCGACGGTTCGAGGCTTGCTGCGCCGCGCCCGTATTCGCATTGAAATCGCGGGTGACGACGATGATGTTGATGAAGCGATTGATATTCTGGCAGAAGCCCTGAGCCTTAGCCCGCAAGACCCGGACGTGGTTGCCTTGCTACAAGATGCCGCAGGGCGCAGCCAACAGGCTACCCAGCGGGTGAACGACTTATACGCGCGTTATGGCATCAAACCACCCAGCGCCAAACCCATCACACCGGTACCGCCGATTCCGGTGGTGAATGTCGCCGAACCGCCGCGCCAATATCCGTCGTCATCCGGTTATCCCGCGCCAGAAGAAGAAATTTACCAAGACACGTCAACAGCGCGCCGGATGCCGGGGAGAAGCTCAGGTTTTTCATCGACAACGCCGGATATTGACGAGATGATTTCAGAACTCACCCAAGCTTATTATTCGGGCGAGTATCAACAGACGGTCGATTACGCCAACCGCATCCTGACCCACCAACCGGGCAACCCGACCGCGCTTGAATATCGCCAAAAAGCTGAAGATAACCTAATTCGCGGTGTCGTCCCTGACCACCGCATTCCATTTGATGCGCGGGTGGCTTATAACCGCGCCAACTCGCTGGTACGAGCTGGTAACTACGACGAGGCCGAAAAGCTCTACCGCGAAGCTCGTGATCTAGCTGAACGCAGCGGCATCCTGAGCTGGAAAGACGCCGAGCAGGCTCTACTCGATATTCAGGATTTGGCACTAGCACGCGAACTTCTGATGGACGGTGACCGCCTCATCAAAACCGACAATTGGTCAGAAGCGCTGCGTAAATATGAGGGTGCGCTGCGGGTAGTGCCAAACGACCCACAGGCCGAAGAACGCATCGAGAATTTACGCCGCCTGCAGCAGGAAACAGATCAAGCATCGGTACAACTGAGTATGCTCAGTGGACCGCTGCACGAGCAGGTAGCGCAGCTTCAAAATGTGCTGAATATCCTGATGCGCGTGCGACAGCTCCTACCAGACAGCCAACGACTGACGCAGCTAACCCAGAGTGCGAACAGCCGTTTAAATGGCATCAAAACCCAATTGAGCGACCAAGCGCAAACCGCACTCAACCGCGCCCAAAACGGCAACCGGCTGGATGAACGGCTGTCGCTGACCAACGAAGCGCTGCAACTGCTGGAACTGGGAACGAAACTTGATCCCAGCGATTCCGCTCTGTCAGCACAACTGCTTGAAACCCGTGCTGCAACCAGTGATATGCAGCGGGCAAAACAGGTGATCGAACGGGCGGCAGCACTGATCGCCCAAAACTTTGATAACGAACTATCACAAGCCCGTTCCATGCTGGCTGGCTTGCGGGATTACGCGCAAGACGAGCGTTACCGCCTTGTCGTCAGTGATCTACTGGCGCGTTATATTGAACGGGCGGAATTTGCCGTCGAAGAAGGGAATGCGGGGGAAGCCGAGGCCTGGATTTCCGCCCTGCATGAAGAACCCTTCCGTGTTCTTGGACGGCGTTCGGAGATTATCCGCGCGGAAAACAGCCTCAAGGGTATCCGCCGCCGGAATTCGCTTCGGCTTGGCGGTATCGTGACAGGTATTATCATCTTCGGCTTCCTAACGGCTTTTGCTACCCGTGGATTCTGGTCACCCGTGTTATTCCCACCGCCGACCTCGACCCCCACGATCACACCGACACCGAGCGATACACCTTTCCCAAGCGACACCCCACCGCCGACGCTAACCTATACGCCAACCAGTACGCCGACGGAAACCACCACCCCGACGTGGACGTACACACCATCACCGACGATTACACCGTCCTTCACGGTGACGCCATCGATGACACCAACCGAAACGCATACACCGACACATACGCCGACAATTACGCCGACGTTTACGCCGAGCCTGACACCGACCGAAACACTTACGCCCACCATCACGAATACGCCACCCGTACTGTGCCGCGTGTTCAATAACAGCGCTGAGGGTGTACGGGTACGAGCGCAGCCAAGCGTTCGTGGTATATTGATCGGCAACCTTCCGGTACGAGCTTCGGCTGATGTACTGCGGCAAGACCGCAGCGTGGATGATGGCCGTGTGTGGTATTACATCTATGTGGTGATCGAAGGCAGCAGCGAGATTAAGGGTTGGGTTCGTTCAGACACTGTAACACCATTCGATAACTGCCCGACGTTGGGTTAAGCCGACTCGAACAAATCACACATCATTAAGGACTACAAATAGGGAGCACAACTCCCTATTTTGTTTTGGGCATCTTAAGCGTCTAGTCCATCCAATGACCTTACAATCAAGTTATCACTAGATTGTTTAGGATGCTATTTTGCAATACCGTTTGACAGGCTTGTACCAAACCCGCCTATGGTTCTCCGAAATTACCTCATCGTCCGCACATGGCCCGATGATGGAGTACCAACCGTTTATTCAACAGGGTCGCATGAAACCCAGCGATATTTTCCTACTCGGTTGGGCGCAGCAGCACGGCGAATGGACACAATGGCTTTCAGCGGAACAAACGGCATTTGCATTAGGGCAGGTGACCGCTGCCAGTGCGCTGCCGACGCTAACCGAGTATGTGAGCATCGCAGCCCTGCTCGATTCGCGTATACGGCTGCGTGAATACCTGGACGACTCGCTCGTTGATGCCATTTCGACTACTCTGCATACGCACACCCACCCGCTCGACTGGAAACAAATTGATGCGTCATGTTATGTGTACGTGGTAGGCGCGGGTGTGGCGGTGTGCATCGACACCGTGAAAGCAGATGAGACTTTATATCTGCGTTATTCCAACCCGATAGCCCAAGCAATTGCAGCGGCGAAAAACGAAGCTGACCTCCCCCGCAGTTTACTCGGACTACAAAATAACCTACAAGAATGCATCGATATGCTGCTCATAACGAGCCGCAAACTCACGCTGAAACAGTTAACGCGATAATCTAGAAACTTTGACATCATTGTCGAGAATTCCATGTATCATTGATATATGCTTAACACATAATTCAGCCATTTCTCATGCAACCATCCTAGGCTTGTGCCCATCAATCGTTACGCTATCTTCTGATTGTCAACATTTACGCACGGAGAGTAAAGTATGTCTAGCAGTCGTCCAAAGCGCGCCATTTTCGTTATCGGAGCGCTCTTGTTAGTAATATTGGGTTTCACCCTCGGTACTACGGTCATGAGCACCTCCGCCAGCACTGTTTATTTGCTGCCCAAAGAGCAAGCAGCGCCGGCTCAAATTTCCAGCCCCGCTACAGACAATGAACGTTCGTTATACGACATTTACAACCGCGTTAGCCCCTCGGTGGTGTCGATCAGTGTACGGGGAACATCCGGTGGCGCAGAGTTCGGTGCGAGCGGCACCGGTTTTGTGATCGACCAAAGCGGTAACATCGTTACCAACGATCATGTGGTGGCGGATGTCGACCAGATTGAAGTGAACTTCATTGATGGGACAATTGTCAAAGCGAATGTGGTGGGATTAGATCCCGACTCGGATCTAGCAGTCATTAAGGTTGATTTACCATCCAACATGCTTATCCCTGTCACACTAGGCGACTCGGATCAATTGTTTATCGGACAAACAACGTTAGCCATCGGCAGCCCATTCAGCCAACGCTGGACGCTGACGACCGGTATCGTGAGCGCACTTGGCCGGACGATTTCAGGGCAAACCCAATATTCAGTTGGGTCGGTCATCCAGACGGATGCGGCAATCAACCCCGGTAACAGTGGTGGCCCGCTGCTGAACCTGCAAGGCGAAGTCATTGGTGTGAACTCGCAAATCTTGAGCGAAACCCGAAGCAATTCAGGCGTGGGGTTTGCAATACCTAGTAATCTGGTGAAGCGCGTTGCTCAAATCCTCATCGCCGATGGGCATGTGAATTACAGCTTCCTCGGTATTCAAGGCGCATCTAATCTTGATCTAGCGCTCATTGAAGCGCTGAACATTCCCAACAATACACGCGGAGTGGTGGTCAGCCGTGTGGAGCAAGGTGGGCCAGCAGCAAAGGCTGGTTTGCGCAGTGCTTCCAGCCCGACACAGATCAACGGTGCAAATGTACCGACACAGGCCGACATCATTACGGCGATTGATGGCATTCAAGTTACCGATATGAGCGGCTTGGTTTCGTACCTCGCAATCAATACACAACCCGGCCAGACAATTAACGTGACCGTTTTGCGGGATGGTCAGCAAATTACACTGCCAGTGATACTGGACGCGCGCCCAACAAACTAGCCATTAGCCGCTTGAAATCTTAAATCCCGGATTGACATGATCAACCGGGATTTTGATTCTCGCGTTTCGACCTAAAAGATAATATTGGTTGCAAAGCAAGTGGGTCAGTGTGAATTTGAAACGCAGACGCAGCACGATACGTCACTGCAAATGTGATTTTGCAATTTATCCGGTATGAAGAACATCACTTATCAAATAACCACTACCTGAAAGATAAGCGAACAAATGCTATACTAGGCATGTCATCATCAATAACTTTGGATAGTGCCATGACTGATTCGGAATGGATTAGCTTAAGACACGCAGCCGACTTATTAGGCGTACATCCGGCGACCGTTCGCATCTGGGCGGATAACGGTGACTTACCCTCGCGGCGAACCCCCGGTGGACACCGGCGCTTCCGTAAATCGGACGTGCAGCGTCATGCACAATCGCACAGTGAAGTCGAACCACTCGAAGTCCAGCTCATTATCCAGAATGCGCTCGGTCATACGCGGATGCAGGTAGGAGGCGGGACGCTGACCAACATGGGTTGGTACGAAAGCCTTTCCGACGACACCCGCAACAGCTTGCGCCAAGAGGGTATGAACACGATGGAAAACCTGCGCAAGTATCTGGCAGCAGGCGCACCGGATGACCAGCTTCAAATGGCGATCACCAGTGGTAAACATTACGCGGTTTGGCTGAGTAAAGAGGGACTTTCTCTGGCGGATGCGGTACGGGGTTTCTTCTACTTCAGTGACTTTGTGGTGAACTCGGTACTCAACTGGTCAGAGATTACCCCACCTCGCAATTCGACTTCGGACTGGAGCCACCTACTGCGACAAGTCAACACCTACATTAACAGCGTCTTACTTTCGATCATCGAATACTACGAAACCGAATGACCGACCTCGGCTGGATTGGTTTGAGCCTAACGGGGCGCATTGGCAACAAAACCTTGCAAGCCCTTCTGCATCATTTTGATGGGGACACTGACCAAATTTTAAGGGCAGAACCCAAAGCACTCCGGCAGGTAGCGGGGGTTGGGCCAAAAATCGCACAAAGCATACAAGCAATAGACCTTCAACAAGTCGAAAAAGCTCTTGTACACTGGCAGCAAATGGGTGTGCAGATGTGGACGATGCGCGACAGCCAATACCCCGAACGACTCAAAGCGCTGGATGACGCGCCCCCAACCTTATTCGTGCGGGGTGATACCACGTTCAAGTTTGAGCGCAGTGTGGCAATCGTAGGGACACGCAGCCCGAACGACCCCATGCGAAACTTTGCCCAAAACCTGAGCACTGCACTGGTGGAAAAAGGCTACAACATCATTAGTGGTATGGCACTGGGCATCGACTCGGCGGCTCATTATGGGGCGTTGATCGTGCCGGAAGGCAGAACGGCGGCGGTATTGGGCAGCGGGGTATTGAATGTTTACCCACCTACCCATGAACGACTAGCGCGACAGATTATGGTGCAAGGGTTGGTGCTGGGCGAAATTAACCCGCAAGCGACTACCAGCCCCAGCAATCTGGTAGCGCGGAACCGGATTATTAGCGGGTTGAGCGATGCGTTGATCGTGGTGGAAACAAGTGTGGACGGCGGGGCAATGCACGCGGCGCGTTTCGCCAGCCAGCAAGGGCGACCGGTGTTTGCCGTAGAAAGCCAAGCCAGCGGAAATAGGACGTTGATTGATACGGGGGCAAGTATGATCCCTATGAACCTCAACCAACTGCCTTTTTAGCGCCCTACACGCAAGCTGATTCCAACCGTATAATAGGGTTTGACTCTATTTCCCAAAAACGACAGATATAACTTAAACTGTGATTTAATAAATGATCACAGACGCAGCAAGGATTGATGGCTATGTTAGAGAGATTAGCAGGCATTGAAGAACGCTACGACGAACTCGAACGCCTTATGGGTGATCCTGATGTAATGATGGATTACAGCAAAGTCACCGAGTATTCCAAAGAGCGTTCCAGCCTCGAAGAAATTGTCCAACAGTACCGTGAATACAAGAGCCAGATGCAGCAGCTTGAAGATGCCAAGCAAATGTTGAACGAAGAGTCTGACGCTGAATTGAGCGCGATGGCAAAGGAAGAAATCAACAGTTTGACGACCAGCACCGAAGCGCTACAAGATACGCTGGTTAAATTGTTACTGCCGAAAGACCCGCGTGATGATAAGAACGTGATCTTTGAAATTCGGGCGGGCGCGGGCGGCGACGAGGCCGGATTATTCGTGGCCGACTTATTCCGCATGTACAGCTACTTCGCCCAAAACCAAGGCTGGAAGATTGAGGTGATCGACCAGAGTGAAACAGGCGTGGGCGGTATGAAGTTCATCACCTTCGACGTGAAGGGCAAAGGCGCATACAGCCGTTTGAAGTTCGAGAGCGGTGTACACCGTGTCCAGCGCGTACCAGAAACCGAGGCGCAAGGACGCATCCATACCAGCACAGTAACGGTAGCGGTGCTGGCGGAAGTGGACGAAATTGATGTCCAACTGCGACCGGAAGACCTGCACGAAGAGTTTACACGGGCGAGCGGCGCTGGTGGTCAGCACGTTCAAAAGAACTCGACGGCGGTGCGGGTGGTGCATATTCCAACCGGATTGGTGGTGGAAGTACAGGACGAACGCAGCCAGCTCCAGAACCGCTTACGGGCGAAGCAGATTTTAGCCTCGCGTTTGTACGACCTTGAGATGGAAAAGCAAAAAGCCGAGCAAGAAGGCGACCGGCGCAGCCAAGTGGGTACCGGCGACCGTTCCGAGAAAATCCGTACTTATAACTACCCGCAAAACCGCGTGACTGACCACCGCGTCAACGTGAGCAGTTATAACCTACCAGCGGTGATGGTGGGCGACATCGACCTGTTCATCGACGAGTTGGCGACCCGCGAAATGGCAGATAAGCTGGCAGCGGGCGGCGTGGAATAATTATAGTCAGTAGTCGTTAGTCCATAGATTATAGAAAGCCCTACTGGAACAAGTGGGGCTTTTGTTAAACAGGCTTTAGTCACCAGTCGTCAGTATCCAGTCCATACCCATTGCAGAACAAGTTGACCCTATAAGTAAGCGATAACAGTTACATTTATTGCAAATTTGCCAATACTCCGCTGAAATGATTAGCAGATGTGAGGGAGCACGGCGCTGCATTGCCAATGTTTCGGCGGAATGCCCGGCTGGATTTGCTGCAATTTTGGCAAAGGGTGTGCCGCCGCCAAGATTGCCAAACCCCACTCGTAAACCATTTTCTACCACAAAGAACAAGAAGTATGCAAAGCAGGATTTAACACAAAGACTCCAAGGGAAAGGGAGACAACGATTAAGAACAGCGTAGCATAGTTTGAGGGGTTTAGGGTGACCATTTGGCAGCTTTTAAGCAGCGAAGTTACCAACGGTTTTGAGGGAACAAGATTGTTAAATCGGTTGGGTAGTGGTTAGAAAACAGTTTGGAGAGTTTTAGAGGGCGTGGGGCTGGACGAGATGTGACTCGTCCGTGCATATTAGGCGGGAAAACGGAATGGTCTGAGACCATTCCCTACGAGTAGATGGATTTACGGTTGATAAGCGGACGCAGCGTGCTGCGTCCCTACAAAGTGAATGTGGGGACGCCTTGAAGCTGCTTTAAAAGCATCACGGCACGCATATTTGGCGCAGAAACGGAATGGTCTGAGACCATTCCCTACGAGTAGATGGATTTACGATTGATAGAGCGGACGCAGCGTGCTGCGTCCCTACAAAGTGAATGCTAGGGATTAGAACCAGCCACGGCGGCTGTAGCGTTCTTCTTTCCACGGGTCGGCGGTGTTGGAATAGCCGTTGACTTCCCAGAAGCCGGGTTTATCGACTTCGCTGAACTCGATGGCGCGGACGAACTTGGCGCTTTTCCAGAAGTAAAGCTTGGGGACAAAGGTGCGCATGGGGCCGCCGTGGTCAGGTTCGAGCATTTCGCCCTCGTACTTATAGGCCAGCAGCACGTCATCATCCATCATGATTTCGATGGGTGTGTTGGTGGTGTAGCCATAGTCGCAGTGGGCAATCACGAATTTAGCAGTTGGTTTGATGCCAAAGAGTTTAACGAAGTCGCGGAACAGTACGCCTTCCCAATTGGTATCAAACTTGCTCCAACGGGTAACGCAGTGAATATCGACCTTGACCTGAGTGGTCGGCAGGCTGGTAAATTCATTCCATGACCAGCGCATTTCCTTTTCGACTTCACCAAAGACGCGCAAATCCCATGTGGCGGGGTCAAAG
>JAPUDW010000233.1 GCA_027492915.1 Bacteroidota bacterium
TAATCAATCACAGATTTACCTGTGTGAGGTGCATCTGCCACATGCGAATCAAATGGAATGTGGGTATTAAAGACCTGCCCCGGCAGTAAGACGCGCATATCGGCCAAAATCTTGGCGGCAAAGAGGGACTCGCTATCAAAAAAAGTGGGCAGCACACCGCGTAAAGCGAGGTCAGAGTTGCCCATGCCTTCGCGCACATGACGGATAATATCTTGAATAGCTTTTATGCCGTGCATCGCTGCATAGTTACACTGAACTGGAATAATCAATTGGTCAGCAGCAATTAACGCCGAGACCGTCAGCACGTTTAGCCCCGGTGGCGTATCGATGAGTATATAGTCGAACGTAAAAGGGTGTTCACGTAGCACAGTCCGCAAACGCCCCAGCGGGTGCTGCTCCTGCACCATACGGATCGCAGCGGTTGCCAAATCCACGCTGCCGGGTAACAGCGCAACCAGCGAACTAATCGTCTGCATCACCCTCACCAGCGAAATTTCGGGGTACATTATCAGGGAATAACTACTGCGTTGCAGGCGATACGGATCAAAACCCATAAAGGTTGTTAGGCTGGCTTGCGGGTCAAGATCAACCAATAAAACGCGCTTCCCTCGGCTGGCAATGACCAGACCCAAGTTCAGCACCGTGGTTGTCTTGCCGACACCGCCTTTTTGATTAGCAATTGCGAGTATTTGGGTCACGCAAACATCCAAATGATAGAAGGGAATAATGGCGATTATACCCCAAAAGGCTGGATTGTTGGCTGATGAACCATTATACTTTGCGAACTATGCATATCGGGATCGACACACGCCTTACCCACTACCGCACCGGCGGCATCAGCACCTACATGCGGCGGCTGGTCATGGCGCTCGAATTACTGGACACCGAGAACGACTACACAATCTTTCAGAGCCATAAAGCCACTGAAACAATCACTGAGCGTTTCAGGTCGGCCCGTTTATGGACCCCCTGCCACCACCGCCTCGAACGCCTCGCACTCTCGGTCGAGCTGGCGCGGTTTAGGCTCGATCTGCTGCATAGTCCCGATTTTATCCCGCCGCTGCATGGCGCACGGCAGCATGTCATCACCGTGCATGATCTCACTTTTATGCATTACCCGCAGCACCTAACTGCTGACGCACGCCGTTACTACAATGACCAGATCAAGACCGCCGTTAAGCAGGCAGCCCACATCCTCGCAGACAGCGAAGCCACCAAAACCGACCTCATCCAAATGCTCAGCGTACCGCCAGAAAAAATCACTGTGCATATGCTGGGTGTCGATGAACAATTTCGCCAATTAGCCCATAACGAGCTTGAGCCAATTCGAAGCAAGTTCGCACTGCCGGAAAACTACATATTGTTTGTGGGTACCTTTGAACCCCGCAAGAACATCCTTGGATTACTACAAGCCTACAAGCTCCTGCTAGCTGACTTACCGGATGCGCCACCACTGCTTCTGGTAGGAAGGCGTGGGTGGCTGTTTGCGGAAACGATGCAGGAGATCGCAGAGTTAGGGCTGGATGACCATATCCTATGGCGAGAAAATATCGAGGATGCTGATCTGCCAGCCGTTTATAATCTCGCCTCGCTGCTCGTCCTCCCGTCATTTTATGAGGGGTTCGGCTTCCCCGCGTTGGAAGCGATGGCGTGCGGAACCGTACCGATTGTCAGCAACCGCTCATCCCTGCCGGAAGTTGTGGGAGATGTCGGCATCCAATTCAACCCTGACGCCCCAACCGAGATCAAGCAAGCGATGTACCAAGTATTGACCGATACCGCGTGGCGGAATGAGCAAGTAACGCAAGGGTTAGCACGGGCAAAAACCTTCCGCTGGGAAACGACTGCACAAATCACGCGGGATGTATACCGCATGGCGGCCAACCAATGATGAAAGTCCTCTTTGTTACCGCCAGCCTACCCTACCCGCCGCAGCAAGGTGGCGCACTCCGCACCTATGGATTACTGCACGGGTTACATCAGGCGGGGCATGAATTAACGCTCCTGAGTTTTAGCAACACACCCGACGTCAACACATCTGGTACACCCTTAGCCACATTTTGTAAGCACATCGAAACACTGCCAACACCGGGACGTACCAAATCGCAGCGGCTGCGCAACTTATTCCTATCCCGCCAGCCGGATATTGCTCATCGACTGTATAGTTCGGCCTTTGCCAATCGCCTACGCGAACTGATCTCATCCCAAAACTTTGACATCATTCAGTTTGAAGGGATTGAAGTCGCCTGCTATCTGCCATTGATCAAACAAATGGGCGTGGCAAGCAAACTGGTTTATGACGCTTTCAACGCCGAAGCCGCGATGCAGTATGCCATCTACAAGATTGACCGCCAAACCCCACACCGCTGGTTGGTTGCTGGCTATTCCCTAATACAGTCACGCCGCATTGAGCAATTTGAACGCAGCTTATGCACACAGGCAGATCTGGTCATCGCCGTATCGCCAGAGGATGCAGCTATCCTTCAGCAGTTTGCCCCAACAAAACGGGTTCCTGTAGTTGCCAATGGCATTTTCGTGAATGACTACGAGAAGCCACAGTCAGAACTCGATATGGGCGAACACGCGCTGGTTTTTACTGGAAAAATGGATTATCGTCCGAATGTCGATGCTGCGTTGTGGTTCGCCGACCACATCCTGCCGACCGTTAAACAAAGCATCACAGATACCAAATTTTACATTGTCGGGCAGCAGCCGCACGGTTCGTTGGAGCATTTGCGCGATCATGCCGCCATCGTCGTCACGGGCTGGGTGGAAAGCGTTCTACCCTATCTAAAAAACGCTCAACTGTATGTCGCGCCATTGCGTATGGGCAGCGGCACACGCTTAAAAATATTGGAAGCTATGGCTTCGGGTTCGGCGGTCGTAGCCACCACGGTAGCTGCCAGCGGGATGAAACGTACCCTCGACATGGGCATCATTATCGCTGATGAACCGGAACAAATGGCGCAGGTCATCATTCAACTGCTGGGCGATTCAGCTCAACGTTCGTATATAGGCGAGGCAGCACGGGATTATGTTCGCCAACATTACGATTGGTCAGTCATTATTCCTGATCTGTTAAAAGCCTACGAGGCAATCTACAGTGGATAGAGAAGCACTTGTTATCCGCAACCGGACGATGGCCGAGGCATTCCACAGCACACCTCTGAAGCATCAAGCACGCCGCGCCCTGTTGAGCTTTGCTTCCCATCTGCCGATACCCAAAGCCCGGCACAGTGACCCGAACCGTATTCTGCTCATTCGCCCTGACCATCTGGGCGATGTCCTATTAACCTCACCCGCTATACACGCCTTAAAGCAAGCCAACCCGCAGATTGAACTTCACGCTCTGGTCGGGGCATGGGGAGCGGATGCAATCGCAAACTTCCCTGAAATTGATCTGGTGCTGACGATACCATTCCCCGGTTTCAGCCGCACCCCCAAAAGTAACATACGCTCTCCATATCAATTGGCGGTTTCCACCGCAGCACGTTTACGCCGGTTGGGTTATGGCAGCGCGGTCATCATGCGACCTGACCATTGGTGGGGTGCATTAGTGGCGCGGCTGGCAGGGATACCGGAACGCATCGGCTACGACTTACCGGATGTAAAATCCTATTTGACCCATGCGGTAGAGACACGGCACGAACACGCGGTCATCCAGAATATGCGCCTGTTCGAAAAGTGGGTTCCGAAATATGTGCCGCAAAATTTATCCAGCCATTTTGAAGTTCACGACAGTGACCGCGCTTATGTCAACGGGTATTTAAGTGGCTGGGGTATCGATAGTAACGCGCCCATCTTCTGCATCCACCCCGGTACCGGTACCGCAGTCAAACACTGGACAGAAGAAGGGTGGGCGCAAGTCGCCGATATTTTGGTCGAGCAGCTCCGCGCTAAAGTTGTCTTTACCGGCGGTCACAGTGAACTCGCACTTGTGCAGCGCATTACGAACCAAATGAAGCAGTCTGCGATCATCATGGCGGGTGATACCCAAGTCGGGCAACTGGCGGCTCTGTTTCATCGTGCCAAAGTGGTGCTTGGGCCAGACAGCGGCCCCCTACATCTGGCAGCAGCCGTTCAAACACCAACCGTCACCCTCTTTGGCCCCGCCGATCCGGTTGAATTTGCGCCGTGGGGGCCAGCAGATAAGCATCTGATTCTAGGTAGCAATATCGCCTGCCGCCCCTGTCGCGTCATCGATTGGTCAGGCGATGATCTCACAAATCACCCGTGCGTCCGCGACATTACCGTCGCACGGGTACTCGATGCGGCTCGCCGCGTAGCCAACACCCGCTAATCCGGCACAACAATTGACTCCAAACCGGCCTCAGGCGGAGGATACTGTGGATTCATATCTTCTAATTCGGCCACAATAGCCTTTGCAACCACCAAATCGCGATACCATTTGTGGTTAGAGGGCACAATATGCCACGGCGCAATGCTGATATTACAGCGTTCCAGCGCAGCTTCGTAGGCTTCCATATAGGCATCCCATTGTTCACGTACCGGCAGATCACCCGTTGAAAACTTCCAATGTTTTTTGGGATCAGCCAAACGTGCCAACAAGCGCTTCTTCTGTTCTTTTTTGCTGATGTGCAAATAGAACTTGAGAATGCGTGTACCGCTGGCAGCGAGGTTCGCCTCAAAATTATTGATGTGGTCGTAGCGCTCTTTCCAAACTGCTTTTGGAACAAGGTTGTTCACGCGAACCACCAGCACATCTTCGTAGTGGCTGCGGTTGAATACACCGATATAGCCTTTTGCCGGCGTGTGTTTATGGACACGCCACAAAAAATCATGCGCAAGTTCTTCCGCTGTTGGCGCTTTAAACGAAGTCACCTGAACACCTAGCGGATTCACACCAGAAAACACGCTGCGGATAACACCATCTTTCCCGCCCGTATCCATCGCCTGAAACACAATCAAGAGTGATTGTTTTCCCTCGGCATACAAGCGCTCTTGCAACTTTTCGATTTTATTCTTGAGCTTCGCCACTTCCGCGTCTGCACTGGCTTCGTCCACATCTGCATGAAAACCGGGGTCATATTGTTGAAGCTTAACACTGCTGCCTGATTTCGGCGTAACCTTGTACTTTGCCATAGTATCCCTTTGGTTGCTCGATCAATTCATGTGTTTAAATAACACCGAACATTTTATGTATTCTCGTTCATGTTTAAATCGTTATAGCATTTACTGCAAAATTTGCAATTTTCCCGCCGAAATGTCGTGCGGGAGCCTCCCATGTATCCGCTGAATTGGCATTTTTTGGCGGCGGGAGTGAGGGAGAAAGGCGCTGAAATGACACAAACGCAGCGAAATGCTCCCGTGTATTTGCCGCGTGCAGAATTTGCAGTTTGTGCAGCGGCGGTGAGGGAAAAATCCGCCGAAAATGCAACATAGTCACCAGTCATTAGTCGTCAGTCTCCAGCCAAACACAAAGACAAAATCGAAATACAAATCACCCAGTAAGCCGAATCAAAGCAGCCAATAAATCAAGATCAGTCAGAAATTTATCACCGATGACTGTGTAAGGATGTGCCGCCGATCAAGAGGACTATAAGGGTTGTCCGGTAATTCCAAATTTTTCTCGGTCGTGTCGCATGAGGCTAAAGCCGTCATGCTAATTATCAGACAAACGCACTAAAGGCGCTTCAAAAACTGAGGGAGAAACTCGCATGTTATAGCGATCAGTTGTTCTCAATTCAAACTACTAAATAATTATCGGACAACCCTTATAGCTCTCAATGCAAATCAGTTTGATTTTGTGGCGGTGGTGCTTGCTCATGTACGAATATCACCTGTCCATTCCTACAGACGAGCCTTTAACTAGCATAATCCAAATGATGCACTTTAGGGTGACCATTTGGCAGACCATTTGGTAGCTCTTAAGGGATGCCGACACTAACCATTTTGAGAGAGGATGATAAGTGTGATCGTTACAAAACGGTTGGTAAAAAGTTTGTCGGGTTAACCGAAATTAAACCTTTTTTATAGTACTGATGTAAGTTCCGAATGTCCCTAGCGCCCCGCCCTCCCTTACACTCGCTATAGGCACTCATAACGGCAAGCGAGGCAGAAACTAAAAGACATAGTTCAATTCAAGTTTTAGGATCAATTTACCAATAGGAAGATGTGAAGAGAGGATCACTGAACATATGAGAGATGGCTATTAGACCAGTGATAACACAATCTACAATCCTTCAAATAACCGTATCTTTTTCGCTGTGGGGTGTGGCGGAAATGGTTTCTTCATTACGATAAGTCACCATGCCCTGCCCCGCCCCTTTGATCTTCTTGACGTACAGGCAGCGGGTCACATCGACTTCGACCTTACCATCGCTGCGTCGGGTGCTGTAATAGCCAGCTAAGGAGGCGGCATGATCGATCACGGCTTGCGGGATAGCACGTCCATCAACCTTGATGACGACATGCGCCCCCGGAACACCACGGGCGTGCAGCCAGAAATCCTGCCCACCACCTTTACCGAATGTTACATTCTCATTCTGGCGGCTGTTACGCCCAACCCAGATGACAAAACCGTCCTGCGTGACCACACGTAAAGGGGCGCTTTGACCGCTGCCAGCGATCTTTTTGGCCGCCGCACCGCGCCAATGTCCATCAGCCTGCAAAATCTGACGAACTTCGTCAATTTCCGGCCAGCTTGTCGCAAATTCAAGGTCAGTCGCCAACTGCGCCAGATAATTAAGCCCATTTCGCGTTTCAGAGATTAGTCGTGGAACATCTTCCAGCGCCTTTTTAGCCTTATCGTAGCGGCTAAAATAAGCCTGCGCATTTTCGAGAGGCGTCAGTTCAGGGTTGAGCTTAATCACAAGATCAGGCGCATCAACCTCGTACTGGGCTTTGAGTTCGGTTTGGCCTTTAACCAAACCGTACTGGTAGGCTAATATCAGTTCGCCGCTCTGGCGCAACACTTCACGATCTTGCTCATCCGTCATCGACTTTTCGAGGGCTGCTAACCGTGCGCCCAGCTTGGCCTGTGCTTCGCGAATCGCTTCGTGTACAGGGACTTTGGCAGCGCGGTAGGCATCCTCGCCCACCGGTGCGCCGTAATACGCGGTAATGGCTTCGCTGAGCGATTCGGTTGGGTGCCAGCCTTTCATACTTTCGACGGGGTATATGCTGTAAGCTGCGACCCCATTCTCATTTTCGACAATACCCGGCTGCCATTGGCGTTTGGCAAGCGGTTCGATAACCTGCTTCAGCGCCTTGTATACGCTGTCAGCATCAGCATCCGATGCTTTTTGGTTCGCATCGCCACTGGCACGGTAAGTAATCTCTTTTGCCAATAGTGGGCTTACGCAAAGCAACCGTGAAGCCAACACCTGCTGCGTTTTGCGCTTAGGGTCTTCGTTCTGTTCAAAAAAGGCTTCAACTTCTGCTAACAACAGATGTGTTGGGTCAAGCTTGCCAACCTGTGGGGGCGGCAGCTTATATTCGTGGGCGGGCAAGCTCAACCGGTAGCGATTTTCATCCGGTCCCACACGACGCATACAATCGAGGATAATACCCTTTTGCACCAGCAGAAGGTTGCTGCGGCGTTCCATCGGTTCGACAATAATGCTCACCGCGCCTTCTGGCCCTGTCACATCGAACTGCAAGATACGTTCCCACGCCGGTTGGCTGATGTGTTCGATCACACCACCTTCGGCATAACGGCGAAATAGTAAACCCATTTGCGTCGGCTTGACCAAGCCACGACGCAGCTTTTCATCCAGTAATTGAATACGCGGTGTTTGGGTGTCGGCGCTTAAATAGAGGTAACGGCGCTTGCGGTCGCCGTAGACTTCCATACCAATACCCGTATCATCGACATCAAGGACATCCTGAATGCGCCCACCGACCAGGACATCCATGAATTCATCAACTAATGCAGATAGGGTAAATGCATCAAGATACATATGCTTTTATCCAAACGTTCAAATTGGGAAGGCGCGCATCACGCCTGTTAGTGGGCGTCCGGCGTTAGTAAATAGGCCATGATATCACCAAGGTCGCTCTCAGAAAACTGTGCGGCGTAATCCGTCGGCATCACAGCGTTGAAATCAGGAACCACGTAGGCGGTCGGGTTGACAATGGCTTCGTAGATGTAGGCGGCTGCCGTCAGGGGTGGGCGGCGGGTCGTAGCGCGTTCCGCAGCACCGATGAATGGCGGGGCGATTTTCGCAACCATCTCGCCACGGTGGCAGGCGATACAGCCGTACTTTTCGACCAATACCGCGCCATTAGCCGCATCAGCATTTTCCAGCAGCGCTGAAACCTCGGTCATATAGGTATCCGCCGTCAGTTCGTTGGCATCAATAGGTTCAGCCGCCATTTCGTTTTCGGTTGTTATAGCGAGAATCACCACAAAGGCAACTGAAAACACAACCAGCAAACTTATTACGATATAGACCGGCAAACGATTTTTCTTTGAAGCTGCTGCCACGACAAACCTACCTATGCTACCAAGTAACGGATGACCAAACGATCAACAATCATGATCAGGAAGAGAAAGGCTAGATACGAGGTGGTGTACTTATACATGGTACGCGCCGCCGCCCCATCCGCCTTCTGTATCAGCTTCACTGCTAAGTAAATCATGCCTACGCCCAGCACGGATGCCGTCAAAATATAAATCCCGCCCAAGAACTGGAAGGGCAGCGGCAGTAGCGTAATCAGCACTAACTGTACTGAATACAGCAAGATTTGTCGGCGGGTCGCTTCTTCGCCACGCGCCACAGGCATCATCGGCACATTTGCCAGCGTGTAATCTTTGTTGACCAGCAAAGCCAGTGCCCAACTGTGGGGTGGTGTCCAGTAGAAAACACTCGCGAATAAGATGAATGCTTGAAAGGAAAGCTGCCCCGTGACCGCCGACCACCCGACCAGCACAGGCACGGCACCCGCACCACCACCGATCAGGATATTGACAACCGTATTCCGCTTTAGAATGAGCGTATATAAGATAACGTAATACAAACCGCCCAACAGCGCCAAAACCGCCGTTAGCCAGTTGACCCACATCGCTAGCACCAGCACTGACCAAGCCAGTAACCCCATGCCGAACAGCAGCGCATTCAACGGTGCAACACGCCCTGAAGGAATTGGGCGGCGGGCGGTGCGCGACATCATCGCATCCATGTCACGGTCGATATACTGATTAATGGCGCTGGCACCTGCCGCCGCAAATGCGCCACCGATTAAAGTCGGCAGCAGAATGGCGGAGTCCGGGATGCCATTCGCGGCGATTATCATTGTCGTCAGCGTCGTAAACAGCAGCAGCAAGACAATCGGCAGCTTCGTAAGACCGAGGTAATTTTTGACCAGCCGTTTAAGGTTGAATTTTTCTACTTCGACGCTTTGGATTGAAGTTCCCATGTTTTCTCGGTTATCTCGCTCGAACTTGTATGATTGTTTAACCACTCGATTGCAGTTAGCGCCACCAGTAATGCCCACGTCGTCGCGGCCAACCCAACGTGCGCGGCTCCCCAAACGGCCTGTGCGCGGCTGATGACAAACATCGCGCCCACGCCAGCCTGTGCGAAGTAAGCGATCAACCCTGCAATCGCCAGTGTCCGCAAACGCTGATCCTGCCGCTCTTTGAACACATAATATGCCAACAATACAATGCTCACACCCAACGCTACGACAGCAAAACGGTGGAACATGTGAATGATCGCTAATGAACCATGCTCCGTCGGCACGACTTGACCGAAGCACAGCGGCCAATCGGTACAAGCGAGTGTTGCGCCACTGCCACGTACCAACGCGCCTGACAGAATGATGACGAAGGCCAACGCAGCAGTCGTAAATGCCAACATCGTTACGGTGTTCGTAGCAGAAGGCACACCCGGCCGATAAGCAGCCACCACCGCCGCTAATAACAACGCCCCCAGCAGCAGCATCGCTGTCGCCAGATGCAGCGTGACCGCCAGCACAGGCAAGCTACGCAGCACAACGATAGCCCCTAATGCACTTTGAACGGCGAACAATACCGCCGCCACAATGGTGATATTAAGCACCCGAGGGTTACGTGTGCGGTAAGCGCGAACGGCGACAACCAACATCGCGATACCAAGGACACCTATTAAGGCTGCAAAGAGGCGGTGCAACCACTCAATCCATGCTGTGACATTATCCAGCGGGGGGAAAATTGTACCGTTGCACAAAGGCCAATGTTCGCCGCAGCCTAGCCCAGAGTCGGTAACCCTTACTACTGCCCCGAACACAATTAGCCCTAATGTCAATAAAGTCGTCACCAAAGCCAATCGTGGGAAACCACGGGGAGGATTAGCGATTTGTCCCATAACAATAAAACCTCAAACCTGAAAATCGGTCACGCTATCGTTTTAGTCGGTTCTTCAGTCGTTGTGACTGCCGTTGTGGTTACGGACGATTTAGTAGCGTTAGCTGTTTTAACCTGCCAATTCAAGAACCACACAATCGCCATAATCGTCACGGCCATGCCAACTAAATTGACTAGAATGAAGCCTACAAATAAGAATAACTGTTCCGCTTTCCACGGTGCCATATCGAGTGCCGAGGCATCTGGATTAGTGGTCTGACGGATAAGACCGGGAATCGCGAGTTGGTTACCATTTGAAGCAATTTGTGATGTCAAACCACCACCAATAATCAAGATTACAATGACGACCACTACAAGTAATAAGCGCTTCACCACAAGCCTCCTCGAAATCCGCCTGAACTAAGAAGATTGTACTATTTCTCACAACCGACTGCAAGACAACTCATCATGCCATTCATAGGCAGTTTGTCTATTCCACGACTGTGTCATTCTCTATTGGAACCAAGGGCAGTGTGAAAAAGAAGGTCGAACCGACATTCAATTCACTTTGCACCCAAATACGACCACCATGCCGTTCAATAATGCCGCGTGTGATGGACAAGCCCAAACCACTGCCTTCGATCTTCAGCCGCACCCCTTCCGGCGCACGGAAAAACCGATCAAACACATGTGGTTGGTCATCAACAGCAATCCCGATACCCGTATCCTGCACCATCACAAGCATGTGTTCGGCTTCACGGTTGGCAGTGATCGCCACGCTGCCGCCATGCCGGTTATACTTGATGGCATTACTCAGTAAATTATCCAAAACCTGTGCGATACGGGCAGCATCTGCCTGTAAGGTATCAATATCACGCGCAACATGTACCCGCACCGTTACATTACGATGGTCGGCAGCTTCCAATAGTAAGTCAACGGCGTCGGCGATTAAGTGACCGATGTTGACTACAGTGAGTTCAAGCGGCGCTGTCGAATCCACCCACGTAATATCTTTCAAGCGTGCGATCAAATGCTCCATACGCTTCAACCCGGCAAACGCGCGGTTCAGATAATGCTGCTGCTTATCGTTTAATGGGCCTAAACTCTGAATGACATCAAGGCAACCAGAAACGAGGTTCATGGGTGTCCTTAAGTCATGGGCAACCGTTTCCAACCACTCATTACTTGTGTCGGTTTTTGTCATATGAAACTATGTTTCTCCGGTTGCGAATAACAAATCCGGTAATGAGTTTAATGCATAAGCAATCCGAGTGCCATGCCATGTCAATAACGATCCGTCCACCAATTGAATACGCTTGTTACGTGCCGCCGGAATATCCAACCCCGAAAACAATGCAATATGTTCTTCCGCAAATGGGAATGGTTCATTCGGCAGCAAAATGACATCCGGTTGAGCAGCAACTACTTCATCCATCGTCACACGGGGGTAACGCACGTCGCGACCACTCACCCGTGCATCATCGCGGGGAATAGCCTGACCTTCGCCTAAATCTGCCGCGAGCGGATACTGCCGTTCACGGTCAGCAAACACATTAACACCACCGCAAATCCGCAGCAGGTCGCTGGCGTAAGTGTCCCCATTAAATGTCATTAGCGGATCAAGCCAGATCGGCGCAAACACGCGGCAAACTTGGTCTTCCACTTTTTTCTCGCTGATGCGCCAAACCCAATCCATCGTCTGCTCGATTAAGCGCACCCGTGGAACCATCACCGGTTCATCAAACACATCCATAATATTCCCCAGTAGATTAAATGCATCGGCCACTGTACGGGGAAACGTCACCCAAACGGGGAT